>CACYEC010000104.1 GCA_902773225.1 uncultured Bacteroidales bacterium | reverse complement strand
TTTTGTGAATTAATCCACACTTAAAGATTCTGTCTATGATGTATCATCGTTTTTTGAAATCACATTATTCAATGTTTCTCTTCCTGTTAAGCCTGTTGATTGCGTTGCCCATTACCGCTCAAGAGGTAGAGACAGAAGAAGCCGTTTCGGCAGTTAAAACAAGCGATACTAATGTCAATCCCATTAGCCCTGTAGTGTTTTGTGCCGACCCTACTGCCATAGAGTACGAGGGACGTGTTTATGTCTATGCCACCAATGACCACCAGCAGTTTATCGCAAATGGCAAGAAAGGCTCCAATAATTATGGCGCCATCAAGACCTTGGTGGTATTCTCTTCGGCCGATATGGTCAATTGGACTTATCATGGCACAATCCCAGTTGGCAGTATTTGTGGTAGCTGGTGCTACGCCTCATGGGCACCTTCCATTGTCAGCCGTATGGAAGACGACGGTCTCACACATTTTTATCTGTACTTCTCCAACTCAGGTGGAGGAGTAGGTGTGATTACCGCCACCAACCCTCTTGGTCCATGGAAATCCCCCTTGCGGCAATCCCTCGTATCCCATTCTACTCCTGGAGTAGGCGATTGCTCCGCTCCTTTTGACCCAGGCGTGGTGATAGATGACAATGGTGTCGGATGGCTTGCCTTTGGAGGTGGGGACCCTAACAAAACAGGAAGCAAACTGATGCCTGGCAACGCCCGTATTATCAAACTGGGTAAGAACATGGTAACAGTCGTAGGCAAAGCGAGTGAAATCAAAGCACCCTATATGTTTGAGGCGAGCGAACTCAACTACATCAATGGCCAGTATGTTTATACCTATTGTACCAACTGGAGTGCTGGGGAGAACTGGTCGTCTTATGGTAGCAGTGCTGCTGCGCCAACTGCTTGCTGTATGGCTTACATGGTGAATTCGGGCGACCCACTTGACACCGACTCATGGTCGTATCGCAATGAGTATTTTGCCAATCCAGGCCGACATGGTTATAATTACAGCAATAACCACACACACCTACAGAAATTCAATGGCGCCTATTACCTTTTCTACCATACGATGTCGCTTGAGAAACTTCTCTCGTCTCCAGGAGACGGTTTTAGGAGTGTACAAGTCAACAGAGCACCAGTGATTGAGAATTCGGCTCATATCAGCGCCACGACCGCCAACGACCGTGGTCCTACGCAGTTAGGTCGAGTCAACCCCTATCAATGGCAGGAGGCAGAAATGATGTCAAACTGCGGTGGTCTGCAATACAGTAACCTTGTGTGTGCAGCCAACAGTTCCACCAACAGCACAGCAATGGGTTCTTTGGCACTGACGAGTGTGTCTGCAGGCTCATGGGTGATGGTGCGTGGCGTCAACTTTAATTCGTCCTCTGATATCTTGTCGTTTGCAGCCCGAATATCTGGCAAGGGAATCCTTGAGGTACGTCTCGACAGAAAGGATGCAAAACCCTCTGCCATATTGGAATTCGACAACACGAAGATAGCCGAAACCACAGTGGAAGGACTCGATGCCTCCACTTTCTCTGGTATTCATAATGTGTATCTTTTCTTTGCATCAGCCAAAAGTGTGAAATTCGACGCTTGGACTTTCACCGATGGAACAGTTGATGCCATCGAAAAAGTTCTGGAGAGAGAATGTTATCCCGTACGTGAGGAGTACTTCGACTTGAGTGGCCGCCGTGTTGACTATCGTTTCGACCATTTTTCAGGTCGTGTGCTTATTCGCCGTACCGTCATGGATGACGGAACGATACATACCGATAAGATTGTGGAATGACATAGAATACAACCACAGTCTTTCCTTCTTAAACTTAGCGTGAATTGTGCGGAAATAATTTAACGTGAATTCGACGAAACTCATTATATGATTCATTATGGCAATTTATGTTGTTATTAAACATGAATGCCCACAAATTTAACACGAATTTCTCATGAATTTTAATGTAAGGCAAAGCCTTTTTGTAATTCTCAGGAATTCATCGAACTAACGTTAATTTATGATTAATTAATGGCTGATAGTCAAATTCAACGGCGCGAGAAGTCATGCTTCCCGCGCCGTTGACTTTATTTCACCAAGAACTTTTTTCCGTTCTTGATGTATACCCCTCTCGTCGGTCGGTCATTTGGTATGCGATGACCTGAGAGGTCGTAGATGGCATCGGAGTTTGGTCCTGTCTCTCTGGTGACAGGTATTTCTTCGATGGCATCAGCCAAATCCTTTGTCAGCATGATTTGGCGAAATTCGTCGATGTCCGATTGTTGGATGCCAATTTTATCCACGAAGAAGGTATTGAATCTCTTCTGTAAGGTAGTGCCTTTCAAATCGTTGATGTAATTGAAGAAGGCATCTTGTGTGCCTCTGGTTCGAATACCAGCCAAAGAGAAAGTAGTCAACTCATAGTTCTTGTTCGACCGGTCTTGTGGAATGCCCAGGAGCCCCTCAAGCAACAGGGAGAAGAGTCCTGTTCGGTCAGCTCCCCAAATGCAGTGGAAATAGACGCTCTTGCCTTGTTTCAGGTTTGTCAGCAGAAGGTTGAATGCCGACTTCCAGTGGTCGTAACTTTCCTGCGAAGACATACTTTCAGGATAGCAGTCATTGCCATTTGCAAAATAGAAGGTATTGTTTGACGTTGTGAAGTTAAAGGCAGACTTTCCTGCACCATTTTCATAATCGACGCGAAGGTCTATCTCTGCACCTATTCCCAAGTCGCGCAGACGCTTGATGTCGGCCGTAGTGGCGACATGGCCTCCATTCAGTTCTCCTCCACGATAAATCAATCCGTATCGTACGTATTGTCCATCGGTAGTCCGCCATCCGCCCAAGTCGCGGATGTTGCTAATGCTAGGAGCATAAATCATGCGGAGATGACCTTCAGCATGGAACTTGCCCCTTCCCACGATAGTCTCTCCAGACTTCACCTCATAATAATAAGTGCGTTGAGGAATCAGGTTGGGGATGTAGAACAGTTTGCCGTCAGTCTGTTGTCCACTCAGAGTCTTTGCTTGACTCAGGTCTTCATTCTCGGAAATGACGATGCTGAGTTTAGTGTTGCCATCAGCAACAACAGGTATGCCCACGTTGTTAGGATGGTCGCGTCGTGCAGGGGGTGTGATGTTGTATTTGTCAATGTGGCTGCTGTTGGTAGTCGTGTAGTTCTCCAATTCGATGAAACGTCGTGCCTGCAGGTTTTCCAGATTGACTGTAAAGTCCATGTTCATGGGGTCGGCGACGACAAATGTCAGGTTGTCGGCTGTTGTCACGGTCTTTCCGTCGATGGTGGTTGTTGTCCAGGTATAGTTTGTGAGGTCGCTGGTGATGGTACCTCCGTCCCAAGGCAGTGGTGTGGTGTCGCCTTTTTTGTCCCGTACCTTTGATGGCTGGATGGTGAAACCAGTCATGTTCTCTTTAGCATTCACTACGCATGGCTCTCCAGCATGTATGGTGTTCACTGGGAACAGCATAGCTTGTTTGTCTTGTATGCTGCCAATGGCATAAAGTTGTCCTACCTCATCACTGTTGAGTTCGAAGGGAACGCACAGCGGTGTGAGTTGACCAGCAGTCAATGTCTTGTTGACATAGGTGTCGTGTCCGTTTCCGTAGAGCAATTGGAGACGGCTGGCGATAAACCAGTTTTCGGTCTGGGTAGTTGCATTGATACGGAATCCGAGGTTGAGTTCGCCATCTGTCTCTAAGTCACTTTCCACTGCTACGCCATAGTCACCTTGGTTGAAGGCGCTGATGGCTGTGGATTCAGTCATGGGGATGCTTCGTCCATCAATGGTGGCATAGATGTCTGTCGGGCTGGTTGCGGCGTGTCGTGCGTCATCGAAAATGCCAGGAACAGGTTCTTGTTTATCAGATATGAAGATATATGCGGAATGTTCCTCCTTTCCTTCCTCGTATTGTTCCAGTGCCTTGGCTATAGCAGTAGGACGGTACAACGCATTGGCCCGGAAAGTGTAGTGTCCGGCAGGCATGTCCGCCATGTTTTGCTCGATGGTCGTGAGTGTACGGGTTGCCGCTGCGCGTTTTATTCCTCTGTTCTCAAGCAGTGCTGTGAGGTCGAATTGTCCAGATTCTGTTTCGCCAGTCTTGATTAGATTCATGAGAGCCTCTCTCAGTTTAGCGTTTTGACTGGCTATCTCTTCGTCTGTTATTTCATCGGCCATCAAAGCAGTTCGCACTTCACTGAGCACAGCATCGTAGTTGCTGCGGTCCAGCGCTTGGTTTGCAATCTCTTCGTAGCGGTTGGTTGTGGAGAGTCGTCTCACTTTCTCGTATTCTTCGGTAATACCGAAATAGATGAGTCGGAAATGGTCAGCCCTGAACCAACTGGTCGATCTCATACCTATGGTGAGGTTGGGTTGTGAAGGTGTCAGATAGATTGTCACCTCGTATGTCTGCTTGAATTCAGTCTTTGACTGCGGCACAAAACTGGTCACATAGCTGTTGCCATAGAGTTCGACGGGGGATTGTGCATACAGATAGTTGTTGCTTGAGGCAAGAGCACGCAATCGATACTCTCCAGGTTTCATGTTGGTGAGGGTCTGTTCTACAAAATGTTCCTGTGAACCTAAGACATAACTGTCGCTGTTGGTGAAGGTATTGAAAAGATAGTCGCCGTCTGTGCCCTCGGTCAGATATACGCCTTCGTTCTTCTTTGCTCCCACATCGCTTCCGCCACTAGGATGCCCAACGGTCCATCCATCCGTGTTGCCTGTCTCAAACGAGGGATTTGTGAGCATGAAGGTGACATCGCTCACTTCGGCCGAAGCCCCTTGATAGTAAAGTTCAAAGTTGTCGAAGCATGTCCATGTGCCCCATGCACCTACGTTGCAACGTATACCGATGGTCATGTTGTCACGTGTGAGATGGTTAATGGTCATGTTATTCCAATACATACCATTGGCGAAGAATTTGCTGGCATCGTTCATACTATTGGGCATCCAGTATTCGGTCCCGTTGACGGTGTAGTGTGCACCACCAATGTGGTCGGTGGTCTGGGCGTCGCGTGTGATGAGCGACAGCGCCATTTGTTCCTCGTCGACGTAAAGGTATCCTTCAGACTGTGTGATGATGCCGTTGAGGTAGTCAGTCATCTCCTTGTCGTTGGCGTCCTTGCTGCGCTGGTATCCTTGCATTCTGAGGAGGTAGGTGCCTTGTGGCATATCTGGGAGGGTTTGGTGGAAGTTGTAGGTCTTAGAGTAGAACTCAGCATTGTTGTGTGACTGGAATCCCGCTTCAGTGCCCTCCCATCCCACGGCATTGTCGCATGGGAATGAAGCGTTGATGATTAGTGGAGTCACGTTGAGTTGGTAGCCATCTGCAAGTGTGATAGCGTTGAGGAATGTGCAACCCTTGGCTCGCAGGTCAAGCAGTGTGTTGTATACATCTGTCTCTGTTGTGGCGGCATCCACATTCGCTTGTGCTGCGGTTAGACTCTCTGTGATTATTTCACGCTCCGTATCGTCGCATGTGATGTTGGTCTTGTCGGCCACCAGCGACTTCAGCATTTTACTCAGTTCGTTGAATGCCACGAAAGGTGCTGATACCTTCAGGGCTTGTATGGGATCATAAAGCGATCCTTCGGCAAAGCACTGCCAATAGTACTTGTTGGCTGTGGAACTCTGTCCCATTGTATAGTTGATGTACTTGTCGTTGTTCACGCACTGGAACTGGAAACCTTTGTCTTTGGTGTAGGTGATTCGCCAGAGTCCTCCAGCATCGTAGTCCTGCCCATAAACATGGCTCTTTCCTGTTGCCTCACACTCGCCGGAAAAGATGACGCCCCATTGTGAGCTGTTCACATATGGCGCACCGCCAATGCCGTTTGGGAACCGAGTGTGTGCGCCGTTTGAGATTGTGATGCGATAGACCTTCTCACCTTTGTAAGTGATGGCTTG
>CACYEC010000103.1 GCA_902773225.1 uncultured Bacteroidales bacterium | reverse complement strand
TTTTCATACCTTACAAAATTTAATTAAACAAGAATAATAACATGTCAGAATTCTATTTTCGAGTGCAAAATTAGAGGAAAGTGTAAGCAACAGCAAGAAATCAGTTATATTTTGAAATTAATATTCTTTTACAGTTTTGAATTGACACAAAAACAAAGGGCAATCGTAACAATTTAACAGAAAAACCGCTGTTTTTGATGTCAATTTGTAATGAATTTGATTTTTCTGTAAAATTTGTGATATAAAATTTGTGTAATATATAACATTTTGTAATAACTTTGCATCGAAAACAAAACCAAATGTAAGCGAAAAGGCAAAAACAGCAATCAAAATGACACAATCCATACATTTTACAAAGATGCACGGTGCAGGCAATGACTACATTTATATAGACAGCACTTTATATCCTATTCAGGATCCCGCAAAAGCGTCTATAGCATGGAGCGACCGACACAAAGGAATAGGAAGCGACGGACTGGTGCTCATCGGTCGTTCTTCTTCTGGGGACGCCGACTTCACCATGCGCATCTTCAATGCCGATGGCAGCGAGGCAATGATGTGTGGCAATGCGTCGAGATGTATAGGTAAATATGTTTACGAGAAGGGGTTGACCGATAAGACCGTCATCAGACTCCAGACGCTCTCTGGCATCAAGACGTTACGCTTACATACGGCAGAGTCTTCTGATGACGAAGCGTCTGCCAAGAAAGTGGAAAGTGTCACCGTCGATATGCTGGAACCGTCCTTCCATCAACCCAATCAGTTCATCGGTGGTCAGGAGAACGAAGTCATCGCTTTGGGTGTTCCTTTCCGCGGAACGTTCGTGTCGATGGGCAATCCGCATTATGTGGTCTTTGTCGCCGACATCGACCGGTTCGACATCAACCGCTACGGCGCCACACTGGAACGACATCCTTTTTTTCCAGAACGCTGCAATATTGAGTTCGCACAACAACTCGACGACACCACCCTACGCGTCAGGGTATGGGAACGGGGCAGCGGCATCACACAAGCCTGTGGCACAGGCGCATGCGCATCAGCAGTAGCGGCTTGTGCCAATGGTCTGACAGGCAGGCGTTCCACGGTCATCATGGACGGAGGGGCACTCGACATAGAATGGAATGCCGACGACAACCATGTCTACCTGACTGGGCCTGCAGCCTTTGTATTCGAGGGAGAAACATATTTATAAAGCGACTCCCATTTCAACTCCCATTTCAACTCCCATTTCAACTCCCATTTTAACTCCCATTTCAATATGGCATTGGTAAACGAACATTTCCTGAAACTGCCGAACAACTACTTGTTCGCCGACATCGCAAAACGGGTGAACCGTTTCAAGGTGACACACAAAGGAGTGGATGTCATCAGTTTAGGCATTGGCGATGTGACGCAGCCACTCTGTCCTGCTGTGGTCATGGCGATACACAAAGCAGCCGACGAGATGGGCGATGCCCATTGTTTCCGCGGCTACGGACCCGAGCATGGGTACGACTTCCTACGTGAGGCTATCTTAAAGAACGACTTCCTGCCTCGCGGCATACACCTCGACATCGACGAGGTGTTCATCAACGACGGGGCCAAAAGCGATACTGGCAACATCCAGGAACTCATCCGCTGGGACAACAGCATCGGGGTCACCGACCCCATCTACCCTGTGTATCTGGACTCCAACGCGATGATTGGACGTGCAGGTGTGAAAGATGAACAAGGCCGCTGGAGCAACGTGGAGTACATCCCATGCAATGCCGAGAACGGTTTCGTGCCTTCACTGCCCAAGCACAGGGTTGACGTGGTGTATCTCTGCTACCCCAACAACCCAACTGGCACTGTCATCAGCAAGGCGGAGTTGCGCAAATGGGTGAACTACGCACTGAAGAACGATACGCTCATCTTCTACGATGCAGCCTATGAGGCATACATCCAAGACCCTTCTATCCCCCACTCCATCTATGAGATTAAGGGTGCGAGAAAATGCGCGATAGAATTCCACAGCTACTCCAAGACCGCCGGTTTCACTGGTGTGCGCTGCGGCTACACCATCGTGCCGAAAGACCTCACCGCCGCCACCATCTCAGGAGAGCGCATTCCTTTGAATCCATTATGGAACCGCCGTCAGTGCACCAAGTTCAACGGCACCAGTTACATCTCGCAACGGGCGGCAGAAGCCATCTACACCCCACAAGGCAAAGAACAGGTAAAGGCAACCATCAACTACTACATGCAGAACGCTACGAAGATGCTACAGACTTTCAAAGGACTCGGTATGGAAGTGTATGGTGGTGAGAACGCCCCTTATATCTGGGCGCGCACACCTAAAGGCATCGGTTCTTGGAAGTTCTTCGAGGAACTGCTCTACGGCGCACACGTGGTATGCACACCTGGAGTCGGTTTTGGTCCTAATGGCGAGGGGTATGTCCGTTTCACTGCCTTCGGTTCGCACGAGCAGACCGAGGAGGCATTGTCGCGAATTGAGCAATGGATGAAATAAAAGCCAACAGAAAAAGGCAGACACACCCCAGCACTGTAGGTTACAGAATAAGATAATTGTAAGAATACATTAACATACAAAAAATGAACACATTATGACAAACCTGAGATTCAAAGTGGTCGAAGAGGCATTCAAGAAGAAGCCCATCGACGTGAAAGCACCAAGTGAGAGACCTTATGAGTATTTCGGCAAGAAGGTCTTCGGTCGCAGCAAGATGTACAAGTACCTGCCGAAGGACATCTACGAGAAGATGATCGACGTGATTGACAATGGCGCCCGCCTGGAGCGCGATGTGGCCGACGCAGTGGCTGCAGGCATGAAGAAATGGGCCATAGAACAAGGGGTGACTCACTACACCCACTGGTTCCAACCGTTGACCGAAGGCACCGCCGAGAAACACGACTCTTTCATCGAGCACGACGGCAAAGGAGGCATGGTAGAGGACTTCAGCGGTAAACTGCTCGTACAACAGGAACCTGACGCGTCATCGTTCCCTTCTGGTGGTATCCGCAGCACATTCGAGGCTCGTGGCTATTCCGCCTGGGACCCCACTTCACCCGTGTTTATCATGGACGACACCCTGTGCATCCCCACCGTGTTCATCTCCTACAGCGGTGAGGCGCTCGACTACAAGGCACCGCTGCTGCGTGCGCTCCATGCCGTGAACGTCGCCGCCACAGAGGTCTGCCACTACTTCGACCCCGAGGTGAAGAAAGTGACCAGCAATCTGGGCTGGGAGCAGGAGTACTTCCTTGTAGATGAGGGACTTTACTCCGCTCGTCCCGACCTGTTGCTAACAGGACGCACGCTCATGGGACATGATTCCGCCAAGAACCAACAGATGGACGACCACTACTTCGGCACCATCCCCGACCGTGTGCAGGCTTTCATGAAAGACATGGAGATACAAGCCCTTGAACTGGGTATCCCCTGCAAAACACGTCATAACGAGGTGGCTCCCAACCAGTTCGAGGTGGCTCCCATCTTTGAGGACACCAACCTCGCTGTCGACCACAACATGCTGCTCATGTCATTGATGAAGAAGGTGGCACGCAAGCACGGTTTCCGTGTGTTGCTCCACGAGAAACCTTTCGCCGGCATCAACGGCAGTGGCAAGCACAACAACTGGAGCCTTTCAACCGATACCGGTGTGTTGCTTCACGCCCCCGGCAAGACT
>CACYEC010000102.1 GCA_902773225.1 uncultured Bacteroidales bacterium | reverse complement strand
AACAACTTGTTGTTGCCCCTCTACGAACTCGTGAACAACGGACTTGCATCCATTGCCGAGAGTTATGATAGTTACGCGTTCTCTTCAACCAGCATCTGGATGAAGAGCCTTCCCACGTTCATCATCGCTGTGGCGACTTTCGTCATCTTGTTTGTGCTGGCATACCGTAACGGTCGCACCTATTGCAACACCATCTGTCCTGTCGGCACCTTCCTCAGTCTCTTTGCACGTTTCTCGTGGATGAGAATCAAGATTGACGAGGACAAGTGCATCAAGTGCGGCAAATGCGCACGGGGGTGCAAGGCCGCCTGCATCGACTTCAAGAACTACTCGATTGACTACAGCCGTTGTGTGGTCTGTGGCAACTGCATCGACAAGTGCGACAAGAAGCACGCCATATCTTACTCGCCCATACGATTGAAGGCCAAGACCAAGAAAACAGAAACAGAAACTGTTGACCAGAGCCGTCGCTCTTTCTTGGTGGCATCGGCCATAGCAACCACTGCCGCTGTGCTTGCACAGGAGAAAAAGAAGGTGGATGGCGGATTGGCCAAGATTGAGGAAAAGGCGGTGGTGGAGCGCGACACACCCATCACCCCTCCTGGTTCCATCTCTGCCTCGAATATGGCAAAGCATTGCACGGCGTGCCAGTTGTGTGTGTCCGCCTGCCCTAACGAGGTGCTTCGTCCATCCACAGGTTTGCTCACCTTCATGCAACCCACCATGTCGTACGAGCGAGGCTATTGCCGGCCTGAATGCAACGAGTGTTCCAGTGTGTGTCCTGCCGGTGCCATCCGCCCCATCTCTCTTGACGTGAAGTCGAGCACCCAAATAGGTCATGCCGTATGGGTGAAACAGAACTGCATACCCGTGGTGGATGGGGTGGAATGCGGCAACTGCGAGCGCCATTGTCCGGTAGGTGCCATCACCATGGTGGTGCTTGATGAGAACGATGAGCTTTCACCCATGGTCCCTGCCGTCAATGAGGCCCGATGCATTGGTTGCGGTGCTTGCGAGAACCTTTGTCCAGCACGTCCTTTCAGTGCCATCTATGTGGAGGGGCACGAGGTGCACAAGCAAGTCTGATGCCCAATCCCCATGCTATTATATATAATATAATGTGTAAACAGCGACAAGCAAAACAATCATACCAACATGAACAAAAAAATCAACCGAAGGAATTTTCTCAAGATATTCGGAGGTGGAGTGGTAGCTGCCTCCGCCACCTTGACCGCCTGCTCCGGCAAGGATGAAAAGACTACGGCGTCATCCCAGGAACCTACTGGTGAGATGACCTACCGCGTCAATCCCAACAATGGCGACCGTGTGTCGCTGTTGGGCTATGGCATGATGCGCCTGCCTGTGGTGGGTGGCTCCGAACGCGACAATCCAGACGCCGACATCGACCAGGAAATGGTGAACCGGCAGGTTGATTATGCTATTGAGCATGGAGTGAACTATTTCGACACGTCTCCCGCCTATTGCCGCGGACGTTCGGAGGAAGCCACAGGAATAGCGCTCCACAGACATCCTCGTGACAAGTACTTCGTGGCCACCAAGATGTCGAATTTCAGTCCCGATACATGGCCTAAGAAAGAGTCAATGGAGATGTTCGAGAACTCGCTGAAATACCTTCAAGTGGAATATGTTGACTACCTCTTGCTTCACGCCATCGGCGGGGGAGGTATGCCGGAGTTCAACAACCGCTACATGAACAACGGAATCCTCGACTGGCTGGTGGAGCAGAAGCAGAAAGGTCGCATCCGCAACCTTGGGTTCTCCTATCATGGCGACGTGGCGGTGTTCGACCAACTGCTTCAGTGGCACGACGAGGGACGCTACCACTGGGACTTTGTGCAGATAGAGCTCAACTACCTTGACTGGAACCTTGCCAATGAAATCAACTCCAGCAACACCGACGCCGTCTATCTTTATGGCGAACTGAGCAAGCGGGGCATACCGTCGGTCATTATGGAACCACTTCTCGGTGGACGTCTTGCCAATGTTCCCGACTACATTGTGGCCAAGTTCAAGAAGCGTCGTCCCGAGGACAGCGTGGCTGCATGGGCCTTCCGATTCGCCGGCACACCTGAGAAAGTGCTGACCGTTCTGAGTGGCATGACATACATGGAACACCTGAAGGAGAACGTACGCACTTACTCTCCATTGGTCCCAATCACCGAGGAGGAGAACGACATGCTGATGGACATCGCCGAGGACATCTTCAACCTTAAGACCATACCCTGCAACGAGTGCAACTACTGCATGCCTTGCCCATACGGCATCAATATACCTGCCATCTTCTCACACTACAACAAGTGCATCAAGGATGGCAATATGCCCAGCCACCGGCAATCGCCCGAGTACCAGAAGCAACGTCGAGCTTTCCTCGTGGGATACGACCGCAGTGTCCCTCGCCTGCGTCAGGCCAGCCACTGCATCGGTTGCGGTCAGTGCAATCCACACTGCCCCCAGCAGATTGACATACCTCGTGAGATGCACAAAGTGGATGTCTTGGTGGAAAATCTCAAACGAAATGGCAAGATTGACGACGTGAAAGTATGAAAAGAAGCCAATCTGTAACTTTTTTTACATAAAGTTTTGTTTGTTTCGCAAATAAGTTGTAATTTTGCCGTCCAGTGGATAAAACCACGCTGATTTATTAATAAAAAACCAATAAAAATTCAAGTTAAATGATTATTGTACCTGTAAAAGAGGGCGAGAACATTGAAAGAGCCCTCAAGAAGTTCAAGAGAAAGGCAGAGAGAACAGGCATCGTCAAGGAAGTGAGAAGGCGCAGGGAATTTGAGAAACCATCTGTGACCAAGCGCGTGAAGATGCAGCATGCCATCTATGTGAACCAGCTCCGTAGAAACGAGGAGTAGGGGAAACAACATTTTTTT
>CACYEC010000101.1 GCA_902773225.1 uncultured Bacteroidales bacterium | reverse complement strand
TGCTGGGATACCTGGACTCGAACCAGGAATAACAGGACCAGAATCTGTCGTGTTACCATTACACCATATCCCAATATGCGTTGCTGTATAAAGGTTTTTACGCCTCGTTTTCTGAAACGCGATGCAAAATTACAACTTTTTTCTTTTCCACCAAAGTTTATCGAAGTTTTTTTTATTCTATGACTGTTTTTTTCGCCATTTTGAGGATGACATCATGTTATTCGAGCAGAAGAAAGGAATCTCCGTCGCTTTTTTCAGTTATCTTGATGTTTTTTTGAGAAATATTCGGCAAAAAAACGTAATTTTGCAGAATAATTGCCTCCCCCCATAATAACACTCAACTTTTGGAAGTAAAAAACGGAAGTAAACTCACTACGCTTATTGCGGGATACGCAGACTCAGCCTGCCAGATAATCTCCGCTTTACCCCTTTTAACTCCCCTTCCCTATGATGGATAAGATTAGTGTGATAGTTCCCATATATAATGTGGAGAAATACCTTAGCAAGTGCATTGAGAGTATCCAGAACCAAACCCATCAGAATCTGGAGATTATCTTAGTGGACGACGGTTCTCCCGATGGTAGCGGTGCAATATGTGACGAGTACGCGCGGAAAGACGACCGCATCCACGTTATCCACCAGCCTAACTCTGGCGTGGAAAAGGCCCGTAATGCCGCCATCGACTATTTCCACGGCGACTATGTGACTTTTATTGACGGGGATGACTTCATCGAACCACAGATGCTTGAACTGCTCCTCAAACTTCATCAAGAGAACAACGCTTCCTTCTCCATGGTGACTTATCGCAAGGTATATGATTCCTCGTCTTGCTTTCCACTTATCGACCTATCAAAGGTAAAGACTCGTATATTGTCACAGGACGACATGATGAAAGGACTTTTCAGTTTGTCCGACATGGACCCAATGCTGTTTCGGGTAGTATGGAACAAATTGTTTCCCAAGGATTTGGTGAAAGGTTCTTATTTTATAGAGACAGGTTCGGAAGATACGGAATACAACAACCGTATCTACCTGAAGTCTTCGAATGTGGTCTGTGGTATGGTTCCCATGTACAATTATGTACAACATTCCACATCCCTCACTCACGATTCCTTCAATAAGCGCAAGTTGGACTTAATCGATTCTTTTTATATCATGTACAACACGCTCAATGGGCATAAGGCTTATCAGGCATACTGTCTCGACTATATGTATAAAACCATATTCTACGTTCGCCACTATTCCAAAGGCACACCTTTCGAGCAAAACGCGAGAAAGAAAAGCAAGTATTTCAAGAACTTGACATTCAAGAATCTTATCAGCAACGACGCCATTCCACTCTATCGCAGGTTGGGATTGGCATCACTCTACTACATGCCTTTCCTCTATGACCTCATACTTTGGTATGGAGATTGGTCTGCCCGACGTAGGAGACACTAAAATACTGTCTTTACCCATCTATCCATAGACGATTATGAACAGGGAAAGCCACGCCAGCATAGACAACGCCATCGAACTGAACCTACCCTCTTTCGATGCCCGTATGAAATCAGTGGAAGGAGTGATGTCGGTGTTCGATGTGTTGCGCAAGAAATATGTGGCATTGACTCCCGAGGAGTGGGTGCGACAGAGTTTTGTCCACTATCTGCTGTCAGCGAAAGGCTATCGCAGGGAGTTGATGAACAACGAGGTGCAGTTGAGCCTCAACGGGATGAGCCGACGTTGCGACACGGTGGTGTGGGACATGAACCTTCGCCCAGCCATGATTGTAGAGTACAAGGCACCCGATGTGGAAATCACACAAAAGGTGTTCGACCAAATCCAGCGCTACAACCAGGTGCTCCAAGTAAGATACCTTGTCGTGACCAACGGAATGACACACTACTGCTGCCGTGTGGATTACGTGACACGCACCTGCGAGTTCCTTAGTGAAATACCCGACTGGACGGCTTTGAATCAAGGATGAATGGATGACAATAAGCGAAATATGGGTTAATTTTCAAAAAAATTCGGAATGAGCATGAAGAATTGCGGGATTTTTCATATTTTTGCATTTTTAACGGGAATTATGAATTGATAGGCTTTTTGGCCTTGATTGGCACTATGGGAAATAATAAAGCCGACCTACACAGAAAAAAGCAGACTGAATGATTGAGAAACATATAGTACTTGAGGATGTTGATTTGCTGACGTTCTATGGTGTGAACAATGCCAATATGCAGATGATTAAGGCTTTGTACCCCAAGTTGCGCATCGTGGCACGTGGAAACGTGATGAAGGTGCTGGGCGACGAAGTGGAGATGTGCGCTTTTGAGGACCATATCGCCAAATTAATCCATCACTGCAACACATACAACTCTCTGACTGAAGAAGACATCCTCTCGGTCATCAAGGGTGAGGCTCGCGAGCAGTCGCTCGACAGCCAGGCCATCTGCTACAGTGTGACGGGCAAGGCCATCGTTCCTCGCACCGAGAACCAGAAACGCATCGTCGAGGCTTTCAACACCGACGACATGATTTTCGCCACCGGCCCTGCTGGCTCAGGCAAGACCTATCTCAGCATCGCACTGGCCGTTCGCGCGCTGAAAAGCCACCATGCCCGAAAAATCATCCTCTCACGACCTGCCGTCGAGGCTGGCGAGAAGTTGGGCTTTCTGCCTGGCGACATGCGCGAGAAAATCTCGCCTTACCTGCAACCCCTTTACGACGCACTGGAAGACATGATTCCCGCGTTGAAATTGCAAGAATACATGGAGCAGGACATCATCCAGATAGCCCCCTTAGCATTCATGCGCGGCCGCACACTGAACGATGCAATCGTGATTCTCGACGAGGCACAGAACACCACGGGCGCCCAAATCAAAATGTTCCTCACCCGCATGGGACAGAACACGAAGATGATTATCAACGGCGACCTCACTCAGATTGACCTGCCTTCAAGCCAACGTTCAGGCCTCTCACTGGCTTTACGCATCCTTCGCGACGTCAAAGGCATCAGTTTTGTGGAACTCAACGAGAAAGACATCGTCCGACACCGTCTTGTGACACGCATTGTGGAAGCCTATGACCGTTACAAGAAAGAAGAGGACCAACGTCGTCAAACCAACGCCGGTTCCGAAACCAAAGCGGAAGCGTCACCAACAAATGAATCAGAACATAAAGACATCAAAAACTAACATCTATAATTAAATAATGTAGGACAATGAAAGCATTAACAAAAACAGAATTCAATTTCCCTGGACAGAAGGGAGTCTATCACGGTAAAGTCCGCGACGTGTACGACATCGACGACGACCTGATGGTGATGGTGGTGACCGACCGCATCAGCGCCTTCGACGCGATACTTCCCAAAGGAATCCCCTTCAAAGGACAAGTACTCAACCAAATAGCAGCCAAATTCCTCGACGCCACCGCCGACATCGTCCCCAACTGGAAACTGGCCACTCCCGACCCCATGGTTACAGTGGGCCTGAAGTGCGAGGGATTCCGAGTGGAGATGATTATCCGCGGCTACCTGACCGGTTCGGCATGGAGAGAGTACAGAGCAGGGGCACGCACACTTTGTGGAGTACGTCTTCCCGATGGCATGCAGGAGAACGAGAAATTCCCTCACCCCATCATCACGCCTACCACTAAGGCTGAGACGGGACACGACGAGAACATCTCCAAGGAGGAAATCATCGCACAGGGCATCGTCAGCAAGGAGGACTATGAGCAGATGGAGCAGTACACCTACAAACTCTTCGCCGCCGGCACTGCCATAGCCGCTTCCAAGGGACTGATTCTGGTCGATACGAAATACGAGTTCGGAAAGCGCGACGGCAAGGTCTATCTCATCGACGAAATCCACACACCCGACTCCAGCCGATATTTCTACGCCGATGGCTATGAGGACCGTTTCCTCAAGGGCGAGCCCCAACGCCAGTTGTCGAAGGAATTTGTTCGCCAATGGCTCATCGACCACAACTTCATGAACCAGCCTGGACAGCGTATGCCTGAGATGAGCGATGAGTTTGTGGAGAGCGTGAGCGACCGCTACATCGAACTCTACGAGCACATCGTCGGCGAGAAGTTCGACAAGGCCACCGACAACAGCGACCTTGGAAAACGCATCGAGCGCAATGTGAACCAGTTCCTCGCCAGTTACAAGAAGTAAGCCTGTATAGTGCCCAGCCCCATTGCATGACAATGGGGCTGCGCCATTTCAACCGCAGAAGATGTACGACCAGGAGATAATCAAACCCTATGGCGAGAGCGGTGGCAAGTCGTCGCAGGTGCGCCTGATGTTCGACCGCATCTCCCACAGTTACGACACCCTCAACCACACCCTATCGGCTGGAGTCGATAAGATTTGGCGCAGGCAGACCATCAAGTCTTTGTCGAAGTCAATGGAAAAGGCGACCAACATTCTCGATGTGGCTACCGGTACAGGTGACATGGCCATTCTCGCCGCACGCCAGTTCCCCTCCGCACACGTCACGGGCATCGACATCTCCGACGGTATGATGGCCATAGGCAGACAAAAACTGGAGAAAGAGGGACTGACCGACAAGGTGGTGCTGATGAATGCCGACTGCAGTTCACTACCCTTCCACAATGGCGCTTTCGACGCCATAGTCTCGGCTTTCGGGCTGCGCAATTTCGCCAACCTCGATGCCTGTCTGGAAGAGATGCATCGGGTGCTGAGCGATGACGGCCATGTGGCCATTGCCGACTTGTGCAGCCCAACCGCATTTCCCATGCGCCAGTTGTTCTGGGTCTATCAAAGGGTGGTGATGCCCATAGCTGGACGGTTGATATCACACGACGACAAGGCCTACACCTACCTTCCTGAGACCATGAGCGCCATTCCTCAGGGCAAGGACATGAAAGCCATCTTCGAGAAAGCGGGCTTCCACAACGTGGCATACCGCCGACTCCCATTCGGCATGTGTATGCTATACACTGCCGGCAAATAAGATACTATTTACAAGCCATAAGCCAATAAAAACAGTTGAACCCGACGGAATCATCCGTCACAAAAACAGATGAAGATATGGACACTTACGGACTTTTAGGCTACCCGCTGGGCCACTCGTTCTCAAAGAACTACTTCAACGAGAAATTCGAGGGAGAATGTATTCCTGCCGAATACAAGAATTTCGAGATTCCCGACATCGACGACTTTCCTGAGGTGCTGATGGGCAACCGCGACCTCAAGGGCTTCAACGTGACCATCCCCTACAAACAGAAAATCATCCCCTTCCTGGATGAGTTGAGCGAGGAAGCCCGTGAGATAGGCGCGGTGAACGTGGTTCGTGTGACTCGCCGGTCAAACGGGAAATTCCACCTCAAGGGGTTCAATGCCGACTACGTAGGATTCATGAACTCTATCGCGCCGCTACTTCGCCCACACCACAAGAAAGCCCTCATATTGGGTACTGGCGGTGCCTCGAAAGCCATTCATTTCGCTCTGAACAAGCTGGGGCTGGAAACAGTCTTCGTGTCGCGATACCAGCGTCCCGAAACTGTGAGTTACAAGGACCTCAACGCCGAAGCCGTAGCCGAGTACGAGGTGATTGTGAACTGTACGCCCTGTGGCATGTACCCGCATATCAACGAATGTCCTGAGTTGCCTTACGAGTCACTGACTTCCAACAACCTCCTCTACGACCTGATTTACAACCCCGACACCACGCTTTTCATGAAGAAAGGACGCGAACAAGGTGCGGAAGTGAAGAACGGACTGGAGATGCTGTTGCTTCAGGCTGAGGCATCCTGGAACATCTGGCAAGGAAACATCCGGTAGTATTCACGCCATCAAAAAAGTCTATCCATGCCAAGAAAGAACACTGAAACTCCCAAAAAAACGAAGGCCAAGGCATCGACCTCGACACCCAAGCGCAAAACCGACAACACCAACGGCAAATCTGACAAACACCGTCCGAAAGTCAGTCGTTTACTGTTGACGTTCTGCCTGAAAATCGTATTGCTCATCACGGTCGTGGTCATATTGACCTCTTATCTGCTCATGCGCTATGCCCTGACGCCAGTCAGCGAGACTCGCGACATCCAGGGCTCTTATAACGAGATGTTCAGTGAGTTTCCATATCTCCGCCACTGGACCGACTCGCTCAACGCACACCGCGCCCTGCTCGACACCACCATCTACGCGACTGACAGCACACGCCTCCACGCATTGATGATTCTCGCCCCAAAAAGCACCCCCAACACCGCCGTACTGATTCACGGTTACACACAGAACGCCGTGCGTATGCTCCATCTGGCCTATATGTACAACCGCGAACTTCGATTCAACGTACTTATGCCCGACCTGCGTCACTCTGGCATGAGCGAGGGCAACCACGTCCAGATGGGATGGAACGACCAATCCGATGTCCTGCTGTGGACGGAGATTGCCAACCGTCGCTTCGGTGGCCACACACGAATGGTGGTGCATGGCGTGAGCATGGGTGCCTTCACAGCGATGTGCCTGGCGGGCAACGAACAACCGCCATATATCAAGGCATACGTGGAAGACTGTGGCTACAGCAGTGTCCACGACATCTTCAAGTACCGCATGCGAAAGCAGTTCGGACTGCCCTCCTACCCGCTCCTCAATATTGCGTCTCAGATGTGCCGTTGGCAATACAAATGGGACTTCGAGGAAGCAAGTTGCATGGAGAGCCTGAAACACTCCACCTTACCCATGCTCTTCATCCACGGAGGTGGAGACACTTACGTCCCCACCGACATGGTGTATGAACTCTACCAGCAGAAGCCACGCGACAAATTCATCTGGGTGGCACCTAAGGCCACACATACCCGTGCTTTCCAGTCCAACCCAACGGAATACCGCCACCAAGTGCGTTCTTTCCTCAACATGTTCCTTTACAAATGACCTTCCTGAGACGTTTAGCCACCGACATCCTCCATTTCATGCTCCCACCACGATGCATCGTGTGTGGCAACCGACTGACAAACGGCGAGAGCCACCTATGCATCAACTGCTTGGGCAGCCTGCCACGAACCAATTTCCATCTGTCGGACCAAAACGCCATGGAACAAATGTTCTGGGGCCGCATCAACATCGTCCGAGCCACTGCATTGTTCTATTACCAAGGTGAGGAAACTCATACCGTGCTACATAACCTGAAATACTACGACAACCCGGATGTGGGACGTCATCTGGGAATGGTCATGGCTGAGGAAGCCCTCGATTCCGGCTTCTTCCAAGACATCGACGCCATCGTGCCGGTTCCTCTCCATAACCGCAAGGAACGCAAGCGCGGATACAACCAGTGCTTGTATATCGCTGAGGGCCTGAGCGAGGTGACTGGCATCAAAGTGCTACACAAAGAAATGGTGCGATTGGTAAACACCAAGACTCAGACACGGTTGAGCAAGGACGAACGCTGGGAGAATGTGCAGGACATTTTCGCCCCTTCCCGACGTTGCAAGGTGTTGCCCACCTGCCAGCATGTGCTCATCATCGACGACGTGGTGACCACAGGTTCCACACTCATCTCTTTGGCCAAGGCCATCGAGAGCGTCAACCACGGCATACGCTTCTCTGTCCTCTCCCTGGCTTTTGCCAGTGAATTCAGATACACTCAGGAAACGAACCCCGCACTGTCGTCCCAGCATAGTGATGAATGAGTAGAAACGACAATGTTCATCAAGAAAAAATCTGAATTATCATCATCGGTAGCGAGAAACTGAATATTTTTATATAATTTTGCTGATTAAAGGAATCCGTAAGCAGATGTACTGCGACAAGGCCTCAGATAAATGAACGACAGCACTACATATAAAGTATTCACCAATCAGTATAGCCGTCTGCTTCGCGGCTTGGTGGGCATCACCGACCTGATGATACTGAACATCTACTCCCTGATGTTCGTCATCTACGTGTGGTTCACCTACGACTACCTGATTGTGTATCACTACCGCATCTTCTGGCTTGCCATCAACCTGACATACTTGCTGGTATCCATCATCAGTCCACCTGTGATGGTCTATTCCAAAATCAACAAGACACAAGTGGTGTTGCGAAGTCTGCGCACAGCCTTCCTCTACACACTGATATCCATCATCATCCTGCTGATGATCGACCGCCGTATCCGGGTGTTCTGGAACTTCTATTTCTTTTACTACCTTTTTTATTTCTTCATCCTCACTGGCGAACGACTGCTGGGGCGCTGGCTGCTGAAGAAATACCGTCACCAGGCCACCAACACCCGACATGTGGTGTTCGTAGGCATGTCGCCCGACCTCATCGAGATTTGCGAAGAGTTCCGCAACGACCCATCATACCGCTATGAAGTGGAGGGCTATTATGCCGACACTCCTTACACTGGCGACGACAAGGACAACAGCATCAAGTATCTCGGAAAGATGACCGACATGCTTTCCGACATAGACAAACAGGAAGCGAAACCCGACATGCTGTTGTGCTCCCTACCCCCCATCGACGACTTCGTGGGACAGGTGATAGACTATTGTGACGACCACGTCATCATGTTCCTTAGCGTACCCAACCTGCGCAATTCCACCAAACGAAAAATGCACATCGTCTATTACGGCGACGTGCCTGTACTGTCCTTGCGCGACATGCCTCTGACCGCACTCTCAAACCGTTTCAGCAAGCGTTTGTTCGACATCTGTTTCTCAAGCCTCTTCCTGTTGCTCGTGTTCTGGTGGCTCGCCATCATCGTTGCTGTCATCATCAAACTGACCATGCCCGGACCGGTCTTCTTCAAACAGAAACGCCATGGACTTGACGGCAAGGAGTTCTGGTGCTACAAATTCAGGAGCATGAAGGTGAACGACGACAGCGACAAGGTGCAGGCCACCAAGGACGACCCGAGAAAAACACGTTTCGGAGACTTCATGCGACATTACAACATCGACGAACTGCCACAGTTCTGGAATGTCCTGGTGGGCAACATGTCGGTGGTGGGACCTCGCCCACACATGCTCCTCCACACAGAGGAATACTCCAAACTTGTCCCCAAATACATGGTACGACATTTCTGCAAACCTGGCATCACAGGATGGGCACAAGTGACCGGCAGTCGCGGTGAGACCAAGGAGGTGTGGCAAATGGAGGAGCGCGTGAAGAAGGATATCTGGTACATTGAGCACTGGAGCATGCTACTCGACTTGAAAATCATCTGGATGACCATCAAGAACAGCATCACAGGCAATGACGACCAAGCATACTAATCTGTTTTTCTCCTTCTTTTTCTCGTAATAACGTTATAACGTCATAACGAGATAACGATTTAACGATTAAACGAGATAACGAAATAACGAAATAACGAAATAACGCAAAATAGAAAAAAATGAGCAACCGACCACTGATACTGATTTCAAACGACGACGGCTTCAGGGCCAAAGGCATCAACGATCTCGCCGACTTCGTAAGCGACATAGGCGACATTGTGATAGTCGCTCCCGACGGTTCTCGCTCGGGAACCGCTATGGCCATCACAAGCCACAAACCCGTGGAAATGCATAAGGTCAGCGAACAACCTGGCCGTTCTATCTATTCTTTCACGGGCACTCCCGTTGACTGCGTGAAGATGGCTTGTGAAAACGTGCTGGACCGCAGACCTGACATTGTGCTTGGAGGCATCAACCACGGTGACAACTCCTCTGTCAATACCCTCTATTCAGGCACAATGGGGCTGGTGATGGAGGCCTGCCTCAAAGGCATACCCGCAGTGGGGTTCTCCAGTTGTTACTGCGCCAGCGACGCGCCTTTCGGCGCCTTGCGACGCTACATCATCCGTGTGGTGCGATATGTGCTGGAGAATGGACTTCCTCCATACACCTGTCTGAACGTGAACTTCCCCGCCACCGAGCAAATCAAAGGACTGCGCGTGCGTCGCATGGGCAAGGGGGAATGGCATCACGAGTGGCAACACCAGGTTCATCCCCGTGGCTGGGACTACTACTGGCTTACCGGTGACTACAGCAGTACTGAGCCTGATAGCACCGACACCGACACCCATGCCCTGGAGAATGGTTTTGCATGCATCACGCCTATCAGAGTGGACATGACTGCCTACGACCTGATTGCCACACTCAAGAAACTGGAAGTGGATTGTTAAGCACATCATGATAAGGATGGTTCTATGAAGTATTATATCATTGTTGGCGAAGCATCGGGCGACCTTCACGCCTCCAACCTGATGCAGGCACTGAAGGCACGCGACCCTGAGGCCGACTTCCGTTTCTACGGAGGCGACCTCATGCGCGATGTCGGCGGCACACTCGTGAAGCACTACAAGGAGCTGGCATACATGGGCTTCATACCCGTACTCACACACCTCGGCACCATCCTCCGGAATATGCAACAGTGCAAGAACGACATCCAGGCATGGCAGCCCGACGCGCTGATTCTCGTTGACTACCCTGGTTTCAACCTCAGCATTGCAAAGTATGTGAAAAGCCACACCGACATTCCCGTACTTTACTATATCTCCCCGAAAATCTGGGCATGGAAAGAATACCGAATCAAGGCCATCAAACGCGATGTCGACAGGTTGTTCTCCATACTTCCTTTCGAGGTGGAATACTTCAAAGGACACGCCTACGACATCGACTATGTGGGCAATCCCTGCGTGGATGCCGTGGCGAAGTTCAAGAGGAGCGACGAAGGAAAGGCTGACTTCAAAACCTTCGCCCAAACCAATGGACTGGACCCCGACCGCCCCGTCATCGCAATTCTCGCTGGAAGCCGAAAGCAGGAGGTGAAAGACAACCTCCGTATGATGATTGAGGCTTCTTCTGATTTCGAAGGTGACTACCAGTTGGTGATAGCGGGCATGAAGAACCTCGGCGAAGATTACTACCGCAAGTACATTCCAAAAGGTAGCAAGGTGAGCATCGTGATGAACCATACCTACGGACTGCTCAACCATGCCACAGCCGCTTTGGTGACCTCTGGCACCGCCACACTGGAAACGGCCATTTTCGGTGTGCCACAAGTGGTGTGCTACTACATGCCTGTTCCCCGGTTGGTTTCATTCCTACGCAAGCACCTGCTGAAGGTGAAGTACATCTCACTGGTGAACCTCATCTCAAACAAGGAAGTGGTTGAGGAACTGGTTGACGTAAGGATGAACGTCGAGGAAATCCGCCGTCAGTTAAGCGCGATACTGCCCAATGGAGAACGGCGCGGTCAGATGCTTTCTGACTACGCCCGACTGATGGACATTCTCGGAGAAGAGGGCGCATCATCCAGGGCGGCCGAATGTATGCTGAAATTCCTGGCCCAAGCACACACCCCGCTAAAATAGCACCCTACTATAATTATAAATCCACACAAAGAATCATGTCACACATCAACACACCCTATAAACCCCAGTACTCAGAAGAGGAAATCAACGAATTGCTCTCCTGGTTCGACAAACATTCCTTCGAAGGAAGTATTGACTTGGGAAAAGGCGAGAAGGTTCTCGACTTGAAAAAAGCCATCGGAGGTCTGACGCACATTGCAAAAAACTACAATCAAAACACCAATTTCTCTGGACAAATCCACACCCTCTTCCATCTGCGCGATGAACTCATCCGCCAAGGAAGAGCAGAAGAATAGAGCCCATAACACCCATAATAACTATTAATTACTATAGAAACTATAGATACTATCAATTCTATAGATACTATAAAAACTTAAAACTCAAAATAATGGAACATCCTGAAAACAGCGAAGAGTATAAAGGCCTGCAAGTGAACGCAGGTGTGAGCGAGCAACTGATTGTGAATCCTTACTTGAGCCGTATGCGCAAGAAACGCAGGCAGTTGCTCACCGCCGACGAGTATGTGGAAGGCATCCTGAAAGGCGACGTGTCTATCCTCTCACAAGCAGTGACACTGGTGGAAAGCGTACTGCCCGAGCACCAATCCATCGCACAGGAAGTGATTGAGAAATGTCTGCCCTATTCGGGCAACTCCGTGCGTGTGGGCATCAGCGGTGTGCCTGGTGCAGGAAAGAGCACTTCTATTGACGCCTTCGGCATACATGTGCTGGAAAAATACGGAGGAAAACTGGCTGTGCTGGCCATCGACCCGAGCAGTGAGAAAACCAAAGGCAGCATCCTGGGCGACAAGACACGCATGGAACGCCTGTCGGTTCATCCCAAGTCTTTCATCCGTCCCAGCCCCACTGCTGGCTCACTTGGAGGTGTGGCACGCAAGACACGTGAGTCCATCATTCTCTGCGAGGCCGCTGGCTACGACAAGATTTTCGTGGAGACAGTAGGTGTGGGACAGAGCGAGACTGCCTGCCACTCCATGGTTGATTTCTTCCTGCTCATTCAATTGGCTGGCCAAGGCGATGAACTACAGGGCATCAAGCGTGGCATCATGGAAATCAGCGACGGCATCGTCATCAACAAGGCCGACGGAAACAATATCGACAAGGCGCACATGGCGGCAACACAGTTACGCAATGCGCTCCACCTTTTCCCCATGCCTGAGAGTGGTCTTATTCCTCAGGTTCTATGCTATTCGGGATTCTATGAGTTGGGAATAGACGAGGTCATCACGATGGTGTTCAACCATATCGCCAAGACGAAGGAGTCGGGCTATTTCGACGTCCGACGCAACCAACAGGCACGATATTGGATGTACGAGACCATCAACGAGCACTTGCAGAACGACTTCTACCACAACCCCGTCATCCGCGACATGCTCAAACCCATGGCGGCCAGTGTGGTGGCAGGCCAGATGACATCATTTGTCGCTGCCAACCGCCTGCTCGAAACTTACTTCAAATTGAAAAAAGAATAAAGGTAACTTCTAAAAATCGCCTGCGATTTTATCGGTAATTCCATAAATTCTTAATATCAGCAGAATAAAATTCGATAATTCAATAATTCGTGATAAATAAATAGATTATCTCTAACCTCTAACTGATAGGATTCCTAGGAAAGCCTAGGAATCCTAAACTTTTACTATTTGCTTGTTGCCCTAATTTTTCAATATTTCACGAATACTCTTTGTTCTCCCTAAAAATCTCTATTCCGTAAAAGTGACGGTAATCGTTTCCTTCTGGTGATTGGGGTCGTTGCTGATGAGCAGCACACGAGGCTGGGTCTTGAATCGGGAAAGGAGCTGCATGTCGAGTTTCACGGTCATGTCCACGCTCTGCCCTGCCAGCACCTCACGCTTAGGCAGTTGAACAGTCAGTGCCTGGTTGAACACCTCTATAGCACTGAGTTTCAGCACCCCACGACCTGAGTTTGTGATGCGCACCTTGCCCTTCATCGTCTTCTTCTTGCCTACACTGCCTAATTTGAGTTCGGTGGTTGAAACCTTGAACACTGGCCGTATGATTTCGGGAAGATTCTCATCCACTTCGGGCAGAAGAACGGCTGTGATAGCGATTTCGTTGTCGGGACGTACTTTGTCGCCTGCATATTCGGCCAAATAAATGGAAGTTTGTGTCAAACCCAGATTGACGAGTTTTCTGGAGTCGAGCATAAGGTCGATGGTGCCTCGCCTGCCCCTTGCGAGCATGGCGGGCCGAGGGGTGGCGGTGATGTAAGGTGGAAGGTGCATCAGCGTTGGGGTATAGACCTGCTTGCTGTCGTTCATGATGTCGATTCTGGCAAATACCGTGTCGCCCTTCGAAGCGTCAGGGAATTCTATATTATTGGTGCTGAGCAAGATGTCGCCCACACGATAAGGATAGTTGTCGCTGATGGACTTCACGTCGCCGTTGGTGACGATACCCCTCAGACGTAGTGTGACCGGCTTGTCACCCTCGTTGGTATAGACGTCTATCATCTTGTCGAAGTGACCGAGTTGCATGGCGTCGTATGTCACCTGAATCTCGCCTTCCTTCCCCTGTGCTATGGGTTCTTTGGTCCATGTGCTGACCATGCATCCGCACATCGTTTCCACTTTGGTCACCACAAGGGGTGTCCTTTCCTTGTTGTGGAACTTGAAAGTGGCAGTGACAGGTTTCTTCCAAAGTGTGGCGCCCGTGTTCACATTGTTCGAGCTGAAGACGATTTTTTGTGCCATAGTCGTTGCCGAAGACAGGGCCATGACACTATATATCAATAATTTCCTAATAGTCATTTGTGAGTGGTTTTAAAAGATAATCGGACGCTATCCTCAGCATCCATATTCGGAGATTGCAAAATTACGAAAAAAAAACGACAAATCCCGACTTTATCTTCTTAATGTTTGCTAAAAGGAAAAACTTCGCTATTGAACAATCTTATTGAATAACATCAGTGTGCGAGACGCGTTGCAAACTATAGTAACCTACAGGATGGCCTGGCATGCCTTCCACACGGCTGGGCAACAAACAGCTGTCAGGCACGTCTGGTGAGATGGTTATATCGGAAAAAAAGACACTGTCGATGCAACAGCCTGGAGCACGGTTGTACTTTTCCGACTGAAAGATACGAAGGTCGAAAACACGTCCGCGACGGATGCCTTCAGCCCTGATGCTGTCGAAACGGATGTCTCTGATATGGTTGAGGTCACCGCAATTGACGGCCAACAGACCGTCTCCATCATTGTAAAGGATGTCGCAGTCATGAATACGTACATGGCGCAAGGTCTCGCCTTCAGGGTTGCGGTCATCACCGTGAGAACCTATATTGACGGGATGAGCCACATCGGGCCAAAAAACGCAACGACTGACTTCAATGTCAGAGGAACCTCCCCAGTACCACCAACGATGGTTATAAAGGGCTATGCAATCATCGCTGGTACGCAGGAAGCAGTTCTCCACCTTCACTTGACGGCAACACATCAAATCAATGCCATCGCTCCAAGGGCGAGCGGAGAATGACTTGATATTCCGCACGGTAATCTCACTGCTCTCGCCTCCGAAAATGGTGTAATGCGAGGGATTGAGGAACGTTAGCCCATCGACAACGACATTACGCGAGTATGTGATCTCCACGCCACGCAACGGATGATCCACTATCCCACGGCCGACGATGCGTACATTCTCGGCATGATCAACCAACAGACGAGCCTTGACCACGGCACCAGGGGCGAGATAAACAGTGCAGTTCGAGGGTATGCGAATATCACCGCCAGGCAAGTCCTTGGGTTTGTGAACACCGGGACAAAAGTATATGAGGCGAGGGTTGCGGATGAAGACATCCTGCGACTGGATGCCTTGCCAGTTGATGATCGACATGCTGTCTGTGAGGTCTGGACGATAGTCCTCAAGGGCATTAGCCAGGATATGAAGATTATGGTGGCGGTCGCCATCAAACTCGATGGATAGGTATTCTGGCCGCGTAAGCGTGAATTCCAAGGTGTCGGTGCCTACGATGCGGTGCTGGATTCCACGAGAAGTGGGACGGATGCGGATATCCGATGAGGCAAGCGAAATCGCAGGGGAAAGGGATTCTTGGGAGTCGGATGTCGGCGGAGGGGTAACTGGCTCGTGACGAACCACCTGTACCACTACGGATTCACCCATATCAAACTCAGCGAATGAGGCTTGCTGTACACGACGTGTGTTGACATCGCATCGAAGGACTGGAACTTGTTGCCATACGGGATTCGTCATCGGACGGGCTCTTACCTCATAGAGGCCTGACTTGTGCGGACCATCGGTCATTGGCAGTTCTGCCACCACAACTTGTGCCTGCGAGGCCTGAAAACAGGCCATCGCAAGCACGATTGTTAAAAATCTGTGTTCTTTCATTTGAGTCTTGTCTTACTTGATGAACACCTTCCGACCATTGACGATGTAAATATGCCCTCCACGTGTCGTTTTTCCGCCCGAGTCTGGATGATTCAGATTGCCTACAGGCCGGCCGCTGAGGTCATAATAAATCGATGTACGGTTGGCGGTTCCTGAATCGTCCACATTCTCAATCCCCACGAGGTGGTTTTCATTGAAAGTCAGTCGGAAATTGTCGAAGACCAACCATGTCGTTCCATTCGTCGGTTCCTTGATACCGAAAGTCAGGCGACCGTCGTCTCCCACCTCTATATCGACGGAGAGCAGTCCGTAGTTGGGGGCATTGGCCATGTTGTTGCGTTCTGCATCAAAATTGGAACCTGCACAACTCTGGCTGACCACGGCTTTCTCTGTGATGCCATTGGCTGTAGCGAAAAGATAGCCTGTGTTCTGGCCTTCGCCATTGACCATCTGGCAACTGATGGTGTATCGCCCTGCCGGCAGTCCTGTGAGGGTTTGCTGCATGGAGAAGTCGGTGGAGTGCCAAGTCTCTGCCGCACCATTGAAGCGTTGGTTGCCAAAAGTTCCTGTCACTGTCCAAAGCACCCATGAATTGCCTGTGAAGTCGGGATTCTGAATAAGAACGGTTGCATCAACTGGCAGTTTCACGGTCTCGCCAGATAGTAACTGCTCGTGAAACAACGCTTTCTTGATGGCAAAGAGTTGGAAATGCCCGATGTCTTCACCTTGTTTGTTGCATGCCAGTTCTTCACCATCGTTATACCCGTTGTCCACAGTCCATAGTCCGAGCCAGTTGCCAGGATAGGTACCGTTCTCTACGGTCCAAGCATTGCCATGGGGTTGAAGCTGGAATCGTGCCCAACTGATGCCGTAGGGTTGGTCGTGGGTACGGATATTCCATGCTGCGTTCATCTCTGTTTGAAGAAGCAGACCGTCGTAGTCGATGGAACGAATACAGTAGCCGCCTTCAAAAGGCTCTATGGTGAAGAGCGTGGAGAGGGCGGAGAGTGGACTGACGGCGTTCTGGTAGTAGAGGGCCATGTTGCCGTTTTCCTTTCCCGGGGCTATATGCAGCATCAAGTCGGCTTCATCGGCGCAAACCACAAAGTAACTGTCGTCAAGCCTGCTATCGAGTTGCTCAAGAGAGGTAATGTGGGTATAGCCTTTCGCAGGGGTGAGCAAGTCGGTGTAATAACCAAAGTCTGTGTCTCGCATCTTCACACTGTAAGTATAGGTCTCTCCGCCAAAGGTGGCTGTGACGGTGATAGCCTGTTCCAAACCATTCAACGCATAGCGAGTTCCTTGGCTTCCGTCACTCCACGTGATATCCTGAGGATTGGTGCCACCAGGAACTTCCAATTCAAGGATGACATCTGCACCAGGGAACACTTCTGCCTCCGCACAAACCAAGTCGCCACCATCCACGATGATATGCTGACGGGCTGGGATGACATTGAGATGGAAATGGGCTTCGCTGACCGCTCCGCTCTGGTTGGCAAACTGACATGTGTAGTCCCGGCTTTGGGTTACGCCCGTGAGCGTGACGATAGTACCTTTAGCACCGTTATCCCAAAGATAGTCGTCGGTCCAGCCTGTCGTAGCCTCTGCGTAAAGAATCACGCTGCTGCCACTGAGAATGGTCTTTTCATTGGTTTGCTCTATCTCGCCGTTTACTGTGATTTCCTGCCTCATCGGGTCAGGCTGGGCATCGCCGGCCACTGCGATAGCGAAAGCGGCTGTGCTCAGCGCGCCATTGGCTGCTGTATAGGTTACACGATAGATATAACTGTGGTCGGCTTTCACCGTAATCTCACGGGTGGTCTCGCCCGTCTCCCACTGCCATTTGCCCGTGTCGATCGTTCCTTCTGGCAACTGGGGAATGAGGGTGATGTCGGCTCCGTCGGCCGGTATGGCATTCGACGGTCCGCGCCAGTACTTGTACTTCAGTCCTCC
>CACYEC010000100.1 GCA_902773225.1 uncultured Bacteroidales bacterium | reverse complement strand
TAATAAAGAACACGCGCTCGGCTCTACCGCTTGGCTCGTCCAAGAATTATCATCAATTAATCAAAAATTCTGACGCACAGACGCTCGGCGACGAAGGAGACGCTTGCCAAAGCAAGAATTCATGACTAATTATATGATAATTATATGTTAAAAACAGTACCAAGTTATTTTTTTACTTTTACTAAAGAAAAAATAGCATTTTTTTGTTTCCTTCGGATTTTTTGTATAAGTTTGCACGAAAACAACCAAATTCATATGCTTATGAGAAATATTATCACACTTTTGCTGGTCGCCACTGCCATCCAGGTCGGGGCGCAAAAACGCAGCGTTGCAAGTCGGTACATTGAGTATCAGCAATACCAAGTCAACAAAAACTATTCCGACTCCCTGATGAACTACAAGGAGAAGTTGGAAGCAAAGGATGTCAGTGGGGACGAAGAGATGGACGGTCGGTTCTATCGACTCTTCGCACCACTTACTTTCTATCACGCGCCGGCAAAACGCGCTCTGTCTCTCTCTGGAAGAACCGCGATGGCCGACGATGTGAACGAGGAAATTGACTACACGTTGCTCAACGTATATCTCAACAGGCCTGACCTTGTAGAGAACAGTGAGGAAAAACTCGATCAAGTAGGGGGAGTGGACAATGATTTCATACAACCCATACAACAGGACGCGCCCCTCGTGGTGAAAACAGACCCGATACCACAGGAGATTTTGGATGACATCTCTGACTCCGTGCTTGTCACCAAACCCAATTTCTGGAAATACAAGGGTGACTACTTCTTGCAGGGGATGCAAAACTACATTTCAGGGAATTGGTACAAAGGCGGCGAGAGCTCCTATTCCATCCTTGGAAGCATCACCATGGAAGCCAATTACGACAATCAGCAAAAACTCAAATGGGAGAACAAATTGGAGATGAAGTTGGGGTTCCTCACTTCGAAGAGCGACAGCATACACTCATTCAAGTCGAATGAAGACCTCCTGCGCTTTACCAGCAAACTGGGACTGCAGGCTACCAAGAATTGGTATTACACCCTTCAGGTGCTGGCCTACACACAGTTCTACAGAAGTTACAAGAGCAACGACAGAAAGGTTTATTCTGATTTCATGGCGCCTTTCAACCTCAACATCTCTCCCGGTATGGACTACAAGGTGGAGGCTTGGAACAAGAAACTCACCGGCAATATCCATCTGGCACCCATCGCATACAACTTGAAATATGTAGGAAGGGATTGGTTCGACGAAGCACATACCGTATGGTTCCCAACACGTTATGGACTCGATGATAAGAAACACATACTGCATGACTTCGGTTCGCAGTTCACCATTGACCTAAAATGGGCCATCGCTGAGAACATCACTTATCAGACACGTATGTATGGCTTCACTACATACAAGCGCGCTGAATGGGAATGGGAGAACACCTTCACGTTCAACTTCAACAAGTACATCTCAACAAAACTGTTCCTCTATCCCAGGTTTGACGACAGCACGCCTCGTGATGATCGCCATGGATACTTCCAGTTCAAGGAGTTCATGTCTTTGGGATTCTCTTACACCTTCTGAAAAACTATGCTGAAATGATGTGTTCCTCACTTTAAGACAGGAAACTCTTGTTTATTATGTGAGCACATTTGCTAACAAACGTATTAATTTATTTACCGTTAATATATCAAGGGAGCCTGACCATCGGTCAGGCTCCCTTAGCATATTAATCTTCAATCTTCAATCTTCATCATTCTTCCGTCATTTCGCCCTCCACATACAGGCGTGTCATTTCGGTCACTCCGTTGGTACGCACTGTGATGCTCTTCTTGAAATGTCCGGGAATTTTGCCTCTGCCGTCATAGACGACTTCTATTGTGCCCTTCTCACCTGGGCCGACAGGAGTCTTTGTGTATTGAGGTGATGTGCATCCGCAACTCGGCACGGCTTGGTTGATCACCAAGGGGGCGTCGCCTACGTTGGTGAATGTGAAGACACATTTCTGAACGGCATTCTTCTCAGAGAATGTGCCGAAATCGTGAGTCTTTTTGTCGAATTTGATTTCGGCTTGCTTCTGTGCTGACGCATAGGTGAATGCGAGCATCAGCAGCAGGGTGGTCATGATGATTT
>CACYEC010000099.1 GCA_902773225.1 uncultured Bacteroidales bacterium | reverse complement strand
TTTACCTTCCGATAGTTCATACACGATATAGGCCACCATGGGAATGGCGTAACCATCCAAATCCACTTCACCCGACTCAATATAACGAATAACATTGCTCATATGACGACTAGCGCAAGCCTCGGCCACTTTGGTTTCATAATGAAACGCCGTAGTTTCACGGCTTAATAATTCCATGCGGCTAATACCTTCCTCTTTATCCCCATAACACTTTTCGGTGTCGAGGACTTTCATAATGGCAGGGCCGTTATCATTCTCAACATTATAAAACAACGAATACTGGGTGGTTATATCATTGTTTGCGATAACATCCTTAACCTTCCAGTTACCTATGGTTTTACCACTCAAATCGGAACTTGCAAAAGCAGTTTTCATAATCCTATCAATAACAAGGTTTATCATTCAATCGAGAATACTCTACAGGTTTGTCAAGCCCATATTGCAGCGCGACTCTCTTCACCAAACCAGCTAACCATTCTGGTGCAGTGGGAGAAACATAAATCTTTTCTATCAGCGTGTCCAAATTAGTTTCTACAGGCATTCCGTTACAGGTATAGGCAGAGTCTTTGATAACAACCCTGACTTCTCTCTCATGAGCAAAGACATCTCTCTTATACCAAACAGGTACTTGTGTTTCTGTAAGCGGTTTGTCAAAAGTAACGTAATTAACCTTTCCTATCTCAAAACAATCATTCTCTAATGAACAACACAAGCGCTCAACTGTAGTCTGAATAGCAACGCCTTGACTCAAAGCAGAAGTATATAGTTTCCACATTCCTTCAGATTCTCTCTCGTTCTCATGCCAACAACTGACAAAGTATTCCTTCCGCTTTTCTTCCTGCCTTTTTACCAGTTCATCCATTTCCTTTTTCAATTCCCTTTCTATCTCATCATCTGATGGATGATTATTTCCTGCATCCATTAACTTTGTTTTCACACTTAACCGAAGATACTTTTCAATTTCAGAATATACTGCATCTTTTTGAAAGTTGAATCCACGTGCACATTCAAAAGGATCATCAAACGAGTCTGCTCTTGTAAAAAACAACTTGCCACTATCAAGAAGCGACACGAACTTTGAAAAATCCTGGTATCTCCACAGTTTGGTATCACATGCCGGTATTTCAGCTTCTTGACGATAATAAACATTTTCAGCAACATGCGTTTCTATTTTATCCTTGCAGTTTTCACAGACTATGGCATATTCCCCACCCTTTTTCTTTCCCGAATAAACCTTGGTACACTCAGCAAGGGGTTTGCCACAAACTGTACACACACCATGCTTAAAGATAGAAAGTTGGTGTAGATTTATTTTATCATTAGTATATGGAGAAACAATTGGCATAATCATCTTTCTTATTTCTCAATTTTCTCAATAAATTGCTGAATATAGTTAACTATCTCCTCGATATCGCCACTTACGCTATTGCCAATCACTAACGCATCAGAGTCCATAGACTGGAGGGCGCGAAGAGTTTGCAGCACTGGTTGAATCTCGATATGATTGACCTTATCCACGAAATCGACAATAGAGCCATTCAATGCTGCGTTTAACGAAACATCGGGGTTGGATTTATCAAGTAAATCAATAATGGCTTCTAGTCGCTCAGACTTGGTTTCAAATGAGAGAATTTCCTCTTGATGTTCGAGTATAAGCTGCTTTATGTCGTTTATATGCATATAATAATGTGTGTTGTTAATTTTGAGTTTTCTTGCTCTTATTTATATACTTTCTACAGATTAAACCTGTCCTCTTTTTGAAGTTGCAAAGATATAGAATTAAAGCGAAACATACGGTAACTGCATAGGTACGAATTACAATTATTCGTTTTTCTCCTTAACCCTACTATTTTTTAGCGTATTTTATAATTCTCATTCCATCAAACAAGCCTTATACCAATAGAAAAACGCCTCCGCACTCGTTTTCTTCAGCTTGTTCAGTTTGTTGTATTCCATCTGCTCAATCTGCCAGTCCTTGATTTGCGACGAATCAACAAACCGTTCAAATTCCGATGCACCACTCTTGATCAATGCGGAAAGATACGCGGCTTTTGAAGCACAAACAATCGCCTTGTCAATCTGATACGCCTCCGAAAAGATGAAACCGTTCACCCGCTTAATGCCCGCCATCAACTCGTCAAACTTACCTTCGCCTTGCATGCCACGGGTGCTGATGCACAGCGAGGTCTGGAAAATGTCATCCAACACGTCC
>CACYEC010000098.1 GCA_902773225.1 uncultured Bacteroidales bacterium | reverse complement strand
TTATCCCATCCTTGCTATTGTTGAACATGGGTCTTTTTCGATTAAGCCATATTCCGGGCAAGAGACAATAATCAATGAGTTGAAAACGGCGGTTTCGCAGTCAAAGCAGACACCAATTCAAGATGCAAAAAACGCATGGAGATGTTTTATGGAATCATCTTCAGTTCAGATTCCAAACACTAGGGTAGGCGCTGATTATTATATGTTACTTGATGGTTATCTGATGGACTGGCATGAAGATGACAGGACTGTCTATTTCTTGAATGATCAGCCCGATAATATGCCTGATGACATGTATGAGTATTTTTGCGAAAGCGCGAGTATAGATATGCCGATGGATTACCCATATATGGATTGTGCTATTATAACTGAAAAATATTGTACTTCGCTGACGACACATGGACCATTTCTACAGACGCTTTGGCATCAATACGGAAATGGTGACGGAATGGGATTAGCTTTTAACTCTGCTGTACCGAATAGTATGGTTCTTGGTTGTGTAACAGTGGCTGTTGGACAAATCATGCGCTATTATGAGTATCCTCCTTTAGAGTATAATTGGTCAGCAATGCCAAATACAACATCAAATATGGTATTATCCTCATTCCTAGCAACCTTAAGAGGCTGTTTGGAGGTGAATCCTAACGGAGAGACCACCGCCCAAAAGGCGAAGAATACTCTTGAAAACTATGGGTATACTGTAACACTTATCAACCATTCGGCTACAGATGTTTGTTCGTCATTGTCTAATAATCGACCGGTTTTTATGGGGGGAGTTGATTCAATTAACAATGAAGGACATGCTTGGGTTTGTGATGGGGACTATAGCAGTCTTAGTTATTTCGAGTATAAGTTATATATAGTACGGGTAGTTAACGGACAACTATATGATTTTGTCGAATGGGAATCAGATCGTGTTTATAACTTTGGACCTTCATTACTCCATATGAATTGGGGGTGGGCCGGGGATCATAATGGTTATTTCTTAGATAGTTCGATACAAGTTAATTTGGATGGTACTCCTTACAATTTTACTACCCAAAGAAAAAATATTTATGTCTCAATACCCAATTCCATATAGTTTTTTGAATCCTTGTATGATGAGTAACAATAATCATTTTATAGCAATCGGTTTCCTCTTAGTTATGACATCTCTCTCTTGCACAAATATGAAATATGGCGACTGGGAACAGGTCAAGTTGGACAAATACGAAGTGTCATTTGACGAGAAAGGAGGTGAAGACGAGATTATCTCGATCAATTATCCTGGTATTCATATTTTGCATTTGGAAAATCTAGATACCATGGAAGTTGGGAACTTGAATAATAGTCCTAATGGGGCCTCCATGGATGGAATTGAATTGCGAACAAAAGGGAACAAGCTTTTTATTAAAGTAAGTGCGTCGGAAGAATCACGTTCTTGGAGAATAGAGTTGTGTTATTACGATGCCTCTTGCCTCCCAGTTTATGTATATCAAAACTAAGATTTCTTGACATCTAATTACAAATCATTTGTGTCCACTAAAAAATCATAAAAGTTCTTTGAAAATATTGAAAGTTAGGTAATTACAAAGGTTTTTGGAGTCAACCGATTTGAAATTATCTTTGCCAGACTAACGTAGGATGGCACATGGGTAACGGAAAATACGTGTTCTCTCAGCTTTTAGACTTCCTTGACCGCAACCACTTCAACTACCTTGTGAGGAAGTATGGCGGCGACAAATATGTCAAGAATTTCACATGCTACAACCAGCTCGCGGTCTTGATGTATGTGTCGAATCGTGAAAGCCTACGCGATGTTGTCCTTGCAACACAGGCGCATGCATCAAAAGCGTTCCACCTGGGGTTCGGCAAGTACGCGACGAGGAGCAATCTGTCCAAAGCGAACAACAACCGTGATCATCACATCTTCGAGGAGTTCGCATACCATGTAATTGCGGAGGCGCGCAAGTGCCGGGCAACCGACATCTTCAAGCTTGGAGGCAACGTATATGCCTTTGACTCAACGACTATCGAACTCTGCCTGGAGACATTCAAATGGGCCATCTTCCGGAAGCACCAGCGGAAAGGCGGGATCAAAGTACATACATTGTACGACCTTGAGACCTCCATCCCGACGTTCTTCCACATCACGGAAGCCAGGGTGAACGATATGAACGCTATGGATGTCATCCCTTATGAAGAGGACTCGTTCTACATCTTCGACCGTGGTTACAATGACTTCGAAAGACTGTTCCGGATCAATGTCATCGGGGCCTACTTCATTGTCAGGGGCAAGAAGAACAACGACTTCAAACCGATGAAATGGACGAGGCGTTTCCCTTCAGGTTCCGGCATCTGATCGGACGCCATCGGGTACATGAACAGCGAGCAGACCCGCTTCAAGTATCCAGAGAAAATCAGGCGCATCACCTACCGGGACGAAGAGCAGCAGCGGAAGTTCATTTTCTTCACTAACGCGCTGGATATCAGCCCAATGATGGTCGCAGAGCTCTATCATAACCGATGGCAGATTGAGTTGTTCTTCAAGTGGTTGAAGCAGCATCTCAAGATAAAATAGTTCTGGGGAGAATCCGAGAACGCCGTGAGGATCCAGATTTACTCTGCAATAACCGCCTACTGTATGATGGCAATCGTGCAAAAGAGAATGGGAATCGACAGGCCTATCTACGAGATGCTTCAGCTCGCAAGTGTCTCATTGACAGAGACTACGCCGCTTGATAAACTCTTTGGAAAACCTAACTACAATATTGTCAATGAACGAGATGGTTCAAGTGAACCGACTTTGTTTTAAATGTTAAACTTATATAAACCGTCCACAACTTTTAGTGGACACTTATGATGAAAGGTATGAAACACAAGATAATTGGCATAATCGTTCTGGGTATGATGGTTCTTTCCTGCATGAAGGAACAGGAAGCGGGAGGTATCCTTCCCTATTACACAACTTCGTATTCCGAAGTAGCCATTTCTGCCTCGCAGTTGCCCCTATATGCAGATCTCTCAGCGTACAACCGCATTCCTGATAGCAGAACCAGAGCAAATGATATGATGCTGTCTCTGGAATCGCTCTTAAATCGGGATGAAACCATTGAACTCCAATTCAACGGCACGGTTTTCCGCCAAACCCCGTTTCTACAGAATAAAGATGATGTCTTTGCAAGTATTTCAGATAATTTGGATGAAACAGGAGAATTTGCGGTCATAATCAAGAAATACCTCGTTGAGACATTCGAACCAGAAGCGGATTCCGTCATTGCACAGGTAACAACAGTCATCGCGGAAAAGAGTTACGCGGATACCCATCCTGACTATGATTTCCTAGATAGGCCTGACTTCTCAGGATTCATCTTGTACTCGACTATCACAGGAGCCCTTATAGGTGCTCGCCATTACCATAACGGACAGATAGCTGCAGCCCAAATCTATCCGACTTCAGATGTTAGAGGTGACGAGGGGGGCCTTACCATGACACAATACGCCCAAGCCTCACAAACAAGATCGGATGATCTAGAATGGTTAACTGCTTCCATTTGCATCGATTATGGGTACAACTGGCTCTTCCCAAGTTACTGTATCGACGATTATATCAGACAAAATGGTTCTAACAATAACCAGAACCCTTCCGGAACAGGAGGAGGTGCTGGGAACAGAGACCAGAGCAACTACGAAGACCCGGATCCTACGATTCAACCAAAAGAACCCGAATACACCGTTGAACTATACTCCAATATGCCCGATGTGGTCACATTGACCATTAACGAGGAGCTACTAAGTCTTGACTACAGTCAGACAGTGCCCTTTGACCCGTCTAAGGGTGTTTTCTCACGTAACGCAAGCCTCGTCGTATCGCCGAGATATGACACTAGCGTCAGTCAAGTAAAATTTGGATACTGGACAGGAACATTTGAGAATCGGGATACGGACTATTTCAGATTCAAGATTGAATCTGATGTCGTATCTACAGCCTACTATGAGACTAAACCACCTTGCAAAGATAAAACAAAGGGTGTGACTAATCCTTTACACAACATGAATATAGCGGCAACTAAATCCGGTAGTTATTTAAACGGCACATTTGGTGTTTTGAGAAATGCGGCTGATAATAGGTATCATAGAGGTATAGACCTTGCGGCAGACATTGGGACTCCTGTGTATTCGATGTATGACGGAACTATTGTGCACATAGATGATTATTACACAGATAGCTATGTTAGTGGGTCATTCGGAAACATCATCGTCATAAAACACACAATCCCTGGACAAAACGCCACCCTTTACTTCCAATACTCTCATCTCAACGCTGGCACGCCCGTTGCAGTAAATCCAAGGACTCGTGTCCCCTATGCCGTTGGCGACAAAGTTTATTCTGGAGATCTCATCGGCTACACGGGAAGGACGGGTAACGCTGGAGACATCAAAGAAGTCCCCAATGCACATCTAGACTTAATGGTGGGCAAGACGTTGAATCAATACGGTAGATTGGGAATTCCTGTTACTAAGATGGACCCTACCCCGTTTTTGAATGGAACCGTTGATCTTGAAAACATCCAGAGTGATAAGGGAAAAATTAAAAACATCAAATGTGACTAATCATGAAACATCTTCTTTTACTCGCAAGCATTCTTCTCGCAGCCTTTTCAGCAAATGCACAGACCAATATCAAGCTATTCGATAATATCGGGAAACAGGCCATTACTGAGCTCTTAGGCAATCCCTCAGAAACATGGAGTGAGACCGATTTTGATGGTTTTCCCATCTTACTCGCGAATTCCAAGAAAGTGAACATTTGTATTGATCTGAAGAACCGACTCTCATGGTTTGCCACAAAATCCCCGTCATTTTATATACTCCCAGAAGTGGTCCCTGGTGGTATCAAGGTAGGAGACAGCATCTCAAAATTGAAGAGCATAGACTTTATCCATTCCCCTTATGGACAAGGAAAAAGTGGGAATGGTCTTTCAAGAGAAAACGTTGGCGATAAAACCCTTTACTACATCTATCAAGAAGAATACGATTTCATTGTACTTGAGGTCGACAATGGAATCATAACGAAGCTGGAATTTAGAACAGTGGATGAGAATTTTACTATAACTCCCAAAAGGTTGTTTGACTATTAACTCCGCTTTGAAATGTAAAGAATCCCCATTCGAATGCTTCTGAACAAAGCTTAAGAACATGGTGAGTATCTTCGGAAACGATGCTCGTCGATAATTGGAAAATCCTCTCGAAAGTGACCCTATCGTGTGGTCCTCATAATTGACCCACACCCCCTTCTTTCAATTCGTCGAAAAAACAGAAGCAGGCTGAAGTGACAAAAAACCACTCCAGCCTGCTTTCTATTTAGGTTTTTCCTTTCAGCTAA
>CACYEC010000097.1 GCA_902773225.1 uncultured Bacteroidales bacterium | reverse complement strand
CGGGCATAGTAGTAGGCGATGTTCAGCACGCAGGCCAGTGAGTTCTCGTTGTTGTAGGAGAGGATGCTGGTGTGGTCGTCGTGCGCGGCATCCACACCACGAGCCACAGCCTCGCAGTCGCCATCGAGCGTGTCTTGGAGCAGTTGTTCCGATTGCTGCAGGGCATTAATCACCGGAAGCCAATTGGTGGTCTTCACGGCGTTTTCCATCTCGCCCGCCACTTCTTTGTTGGGAATATAACATTCATCTTTGCACCAATCGTATGCAAGATAACCCAGATGGATGAGCACTGTAAGTACATCATCACGTGTGCGTACGATTGACATATCGTTTTGGAAACCAGTTGGATTCACTTTGCAACGCCCTCCTGCCAGCATCTTGATGATATCGTCTTTCAACCCCTCGAAGTTCATCTGGATATAATGAGCCACGGCATCGAAAGCGCCCGTAGAGGCCCAGTAACTGCGGCACCTTTCATTGTTGATGGCTTCCATCACTGAGTTGGGGTTGAACATCGATGGCTCATTACCTATTTGGTAGCCGTCATACCATTTCTCCAACTCGTCGAAGTCTACATTGTGTTTTTCTGCCAATGCTCTCACCTCGTCTATTGTGAACCCGAAGAACCGTGCCATTTTCGCGGGGTTCACCATTGAATATTCCTTGAAGTTGTTGAGCGCGGATTCTGTCTTGTATTTCTTGATGGGTAGGATGCCAGTCATATACACGCCAGCGAAGACCCTGCTGGCATTCACCTCCTTGAACATCCGTCGCAGCCAGTTGACATAGCGGTCCATGGCCTGGGTGCCAGGATTGCACTCACGGCAGATGGCGTCCCACTCGTCGATGATGAAGACGAACTGTTCGCCTGTGGCTTCCATGATGCGGATGAGACAAGCCATTAGGTCGTCGTCATCTTTTACCGAAACAGACGGATATGCTTCTAAGACATCGGCTTTCAGTGTAGCGTCAATTTTGCCGACAATATCGTCATCATGGAATCTTGACACAAAGGCAGTCATGTCGAGATAAATCACCGCGTATTTGTTGAGGTGCTCCTCAAATGACGGGTCGTTAGCGATAGCCAAATCTGCAAACAGACTCCGTGAATCGCAGGAATGGTCATAGTATGCACACAGCATTTTTGCCGCCATTGACTTGCCGAATCGACGACAACGCGTCACGCAGCTGAAGCATTGTTCTGTGAATAGCGTTTTGTTGACTATTGATATCAACCCCGACTTATCGATGTACTCACTTCGACGTATTCGTTGGAATCCAGCGTTTCCTATGTTGATGAATGTTCCCATATATTCCTTTACATTATAGACCAAATACAAAGATATAACGAATTCACGAAACCACCAAACTTTTCTCACAAATAGAAGTTTATCGTTTTTTACATGAGATATCAAAAATCAGTCATTTTCATGAATTTTCAGGAAAAACGGCGATTCTCTACATATGAATGGAGTCATCCCATTACCACATCGAGTACCATCATCAGCACAAATCCTATGGCAAAGCCAATGGTGCTGAGATTAGAATGCTTGCCTTCACTGGCTTCAGGGATGAGTTCTTCAACTACGACATAAAACATGGCACCAGCGGCAAAGGAGAGCATATAAGGCAAAACGGGAGTCATCAGTGAGGCCAACAGCACAATGGCCCAACCTCCTATAGGTTCCACTGCTCCACTTAGACTTCCGATGAGAAATGAACGCCACTTTCCATTTCCTGCTGCCCGCATAGGCATAGAGATGATGGCACCTTCAGGCACATTCTGGATGGCGATGCCGAGGGATACAGCCAGGGCACTTGCCAACGACAGGCCTGCGGCTCCATTCTCTGCACCTGCGAATACCACTCCGACGGCCATGCCTTCAGGCAGATTGTGTATGGTGACGGCCATTGCAAGCATTGTTGTTCTCGACAGATGTGAACGTGGTCCTTCAGGTTTGTCTGTGCCTAAATGAAGATGTGGTGTCAGTTCGTCGAGCAGAAGCAGGAAGCCGATACCCAACAAGAATCCTATGGCTGCAGGAAGTACCGACCACTCACCCTTTGCTTCCTCCATCTCCATAGCGGGTATGAGCAACGACCATACAGAAGCCGCCACCATCACGCCCGAGGCAAAGCCTAACAATGCCTTTTGTAGTCGGGGCGACATATCGTCCTTCATCAGAAAGACAAATGCCGCCCCGAGCATGGTTCCTAATAGAGGGATGAGAAGTCCGACAAGCAGTGCCATGTGTTACTGGGCTGGAGCCCACTTGCACCTGACGGGCGACACAATCGCGCCCTCCTTCTTCAACTCAGCGAAAGCCTTGTCCACTTCCTTACGGTCGGCACCCAGTGCCTTTGTCACTTCGCCTGCTGAGACGGGTTTTCCTGCCTCGCGCATGGCCTGTAATACTTTCTCTTTCATATTCTTAGTTGTTTTTAAAATGTTAATGTTTCTTTTGATGATTAAAAATAAAGACGTTTTAGATGTTAAAACGTTTCAGGTTGTAAAGTTATAACTTTTCAGTGAATAATCAATTGTCTAAATTGAGAAAAAAATAGTCTGAAACAAAACAATCAATTATCTTTTTTCCAAGTCATTTTGATGTGTGGGATGCCATCGAGCATGAAGGGTTCTGACGACTGTTTGAAACCGACACATTCATAGAATCCCTTTGCATACTCCTGTGCCTCTATATCTATGTTCATAGCAGAGAAATGTTCTTTTGCGGCCTCGATGGCATGAAGCATGATTTGTTTGCCATACCCCTTGCCTCGTTCGGTGGTGACGACTCTACCGATGGATATTTCCTTCATGTGTGTGTCTGCTGGGCATACACGAGCCAAGGCAACAATTTTATCGGCAGAGGTCAACCAAAGATGAAAGGAAGGTTGGTCATCTCCATCTAAATCTTGATAGACGCAGTTCTGTTCAACCACAAACACCTCGCTCCGTACCCTCAATAGTTCATACAACTCATTTGGAGTCAATTCGTTGAACCATTTCTTGTGTAATATGGGTATATGTATATACTTATTTCTAATTGCTTTAGGCAGTTTCGACGCAACAAGTTGATATGACTCTCTTATCCATTCCTCTACTTGGGTGTCCTCAAGTTGTTCGTAATACACGTCACTCCAATGCTTCTTGTTCCAATGGTAGGCTGGTTTCACTGATGCAAACTGTTCCCGTAGTTCTTCATTTCTCTCTGGTGATAACTTTATCGCCATTCTTAGCGCAGAACCCTCTGGGTCGTGTTTGTCACCGCCTAAGTTGAGGCAGAGGAAAATCTTTCCTTCCAAACGGAAAGTGATGAGGTCATCGCCAAAAGGTTGGTCTTCGGTGACTCCATTGAGCGACAATGTATATTCTCTTACTTGTTCAATATTCATATTATCTTTGATTTGTGATGATAATCAATTGATGAATACGAGCAATTCGTCAATTGTGAGTATCTTCTTTGCTGTCGTTCTTCTTGAACGCCCAGAAACGCTGGCCTGCATAGTTGAGGATGACGAAGAAGCACATTCCAAAAGCCATGGCGACGTTCTCTTGAATTACCTTGGGTTGTGAGGAAAGGATGAAAAGTGCAAAAGGTTTCGCCAGTCCGTAAGCAAGGAAATAGCAGACGAGGATATTGACTGTGAACTTCAAAATCACCTTCCAACTGCGTTCATGGTATTGGAAGGTGAAGTATTTGTTGAGGAAAAAACTCAAGATGCTTCCGAAGAAATAATTGGCGGCTGACGAAATCCAATAGTCAAAGTGCAGCAGATTGTAGAAAGCGAACATGATTCCTGTTCCCACCACGGTGTTGATGATGCCCACAATGATAAACTTGCCGAAAGTCTTGTCGATGAGAAAGTTTTTCTTCATGATGCCTTTAGATGGATGTTGTGTATATCGAACGTTATACGGTCACGTCAGTGTTTTAATTGGATTTCTTTTCGTCCTCCCCAGCCTCATATTCTCTGACAATATAGACAGGTCGGTGTTTGGTCTCATTGTAAATTCTGCCCACATACTCGCCGATGATACCGATGGACAGGAGTTGCACACCTCCTAAGAACAAAATCAAAATGACAAGTGTGGGGAATCCCTGCACATCGTCACCATATATCAGTGTTTTGATGAGGAAGTAAGCGAGATGGCAAAAAGCGTAGATGGAGATAATCGTCCCCATGAAAGTGGAAATGCGTAGAGGTATTGTGGAGAATGAGGTGATGCCGTTGACAGCAAGGCCGAAGAGTTTTCGGAATCCCCAATTCGACTTGCCGTGCTGACGGCTGCCACGGTCGAAGAGTATTTCTTTCTTTTTGAATCCTATCCAGCAGTATAGTCCCTTGGTGTATCTTTCCGACTCACGCAGGCGTTTGAGTTCTTCGATGCACTTGCGGTCGAGCAACCTGAAGTCGCCCACATTAGGGAGCATGTCGAAACTTGTCATTTTCTGAATGAGCGAGTAGTATAACTTGGTTAGATGTTTGCGCAAAAAACTCTCCTTTCCTCGTGACAGTCTTCGGGCATAGATGTCGTCATAGCCTTCCTCCCAGTATTTGAGCATTTCAGGAATAATTTCCAGAGGGTCTTGCAGGTCTGCGTCAACATTCACCAGACAGTCTCCAGTCACGTAGTCAAAACCGGCAAGCATCGCCGCCTCCTTTCCGAAGTTTCGCGAGAGATTGACGTATGAGATGCGCTTGTCTTGACGTCGCAGTTCCTTAATCATTTCCAAAGTACGGTCCTTACTGCCATCGTTCACCAGCAAAGCCTCCCAATCGTACTGGCTATTGTTGTCCATTAACTGTCTAATGGCTTCATACAAAGAAGGGATGTTCTCTTCCTCATTGTAACAGGGAATCAAAATGGAGACTTTTCTCATAAACCTTACTTTTTATGGTTTGATAAATGGTCGTGAATAGCGTTGAGGATACCTTAGTGCGATACACAGAATGACAGCGAGTCCGATAGCGAAGTTGTAGTACATATATCCCACGATACTGGCTGGGTTGATTTGTGCCAGCCCCGCAGCGATGAGAATTTGCGCTCCGTAGGGTAGTAGTCCTTGTGTGAAGCACGACATGGTGTCGAGGATGCTGGCAGTCTTTCTCGGGTCGATTTTGTATTTCTCCGACAGGTCTTTGGCAAGGCTTCCGACCGTGATGATGGCAATGGTGTTGTTTGCGGTGCAGATGTTCACCAACACCACTACTGCTCCTATGCAGTATTCAGCCGACCTTCTTCCGCTGATAATGCGGGTCAGGCGACTGATGATGTAATCTATTCCACCGTTATGGCGTATGATACCCAGCATGCCAGCCGCAAGGATGCTGACGATAATCAACTCGCTCATCCCCAGTATTCCATTGGCCATAGACTCGAACCAACCAAACAACCCGAAGTCGCCACAAGCTATACCGACGATGCCTGTCAGCAAGTTGCCCAGCACCAGGACAGTCATGACGTTCATTCCGAATAAGGATGCCACAATAACCAGCAGATACGGCAGTACCTTGACATAACTCACGTCGATATGTTCTTGAACAGCATCGACATGAAGGCCGATGATGAAGTAGATACAAAGGATGATCAGAGCGGCAGGCACCACAATGAGTGAGTTGGCCTTAAACTTGTCGTTCATCCTGCATCCCTGTGTTTGTGTTGCCACGATGGTGGTGTCGCTAATGAACGACAGGTTGTCGCCAAAGAACGCGCCACCGGCAACCAGGCCGGCCATCAGTGGAATGGACATGCCGGTTTGTGACGCAATGCCGACAGCAATGGGCATGAGTGCCGCAACGGTTCCCACAGAGGTGCCTATCGAGAGTGATATAAAGCATGAGGCCAGGAACATTCCGGGCAAGAGCATCTGTTCAGGCAGGATGTTGACGGTCAGTCCTACTGTGGCATTCACAGCACCCATGCTTTTGGCAGAAGAAGCAAAGGCACCAGCGAGGATGAAAATCCACAGCATGAGCATCACGTTCGAGGAGCCGGCACCGCGTGAGAACACCTCCACACGCTTGTTGAGTGTGCCTTTGGAAATGGCGATGGCATAGATGGATGAGAAGAGGAAAGCCACGGTAATTGGCACTTTGTAGAAATCGTGTACCACGAGACTCGTGACGAGATATAGCACTACGAACACCACAAGGGGAGACAGTGCTATGAATCCTTGGCCTTTCTTCTTGTTCTTCACTCGACGGGATGCTTATTGGTCAATAATCAATTATACATTGTGAATTCTCAAAGGGTGACTCCGTTCTTGAAGATGGAGATTTCCTGGTAGTCCTTGCGTTCGTTCCAAGTGGTCTCTCCATTGGCCACATGGAGGATTTTGTCAATGAACGCCTGCAGTACGTCGTCCCATTTCTCACCTTCCACCAGCACACCGGCATTGAAATCTATCCAGTTCTGCTTGTTGTGGAAGAGTTGGGAGTTGGTGGATATTTTCATTGTAGGCACGAAGGTGCCGAAAGGTGTTCCACGTCCAGTGGTGAACAGCACGATGTGGCATCCGCAAGCGGCGAGAGCAGTAGAAGCCACCAAGTCGTTGCCAGGTGCGGAGAGTAGGTTCAGTCCCTTTTCTTGCAGTCGGTCTCCGTAAGCCATCACGCCACGGACAGCGCTTTTCCCGCATTTCTGGGTGCATCCCAAGGCCTTGTCCTCAAGGGTGGAGATACCGCCGGCCTTATTTCCTGGCGAAGGGTTCTCACCCACAGGTTCGTTGTGGCTGAGGAAGTAAGTCTTGAAGTCGTTGATGAGGCTGACGGTTTGCTCAAACAGTGCTTGGTTGGCACAACGGTTCATGAGGATGGTTTCAGCGCCAAACATCTCTGGCACCTCGGTGAGCACGGTGGTTCCCCCTTGTGCCACGAGGTAGTCGGAGAAGCGTCCGAGAAGGGGATTGGCGGTAATGCCGGAGAATCCGTCTGAACCACCGCATTTCAGCCCTACTCTCAGTTCTGACATGGGAACAGACTCGCGTCGGTCGGCAGAGGCAATGTCATACAGTTCACGCAGAATTGTCATGCCTGCTTCCACCTCGTCGCCTTCCACTTGTTGCGCCACCATAAAGCGGATGCGCTGGTGGTCGTAGTCGCCAAGCATGGCTTCGAACTTGTCGGGCTGGTTGTTCTCACACCCCAGTCCCACTACGAGCACAGCACCGGCATTGGGGTGCAGCACCATGTCGCGAAGCACTTTACGGGTGTTCTCGTGGTCGTCGCCCAACTGAGAGCAACCATAGTTGTGAGGGAAGGCCACGATGCGTTCCACACCTTCGTTTCGCTGTGGCTCATTTGTGTGACCTTTCTCTGCTTTCAGTCTGGCGCACAGTTGGTTGACAATGCCATTCACGCATCCTACCGTGGGGATAATCCACAGTTCATTGCGGATACCCACCTCGCCGTTTTTGCGGCGGTACCCTTGGAAGGTGCGTCCTTCGTTCGGTATGTCGATATGGGTGTCAACAGGATTGTAGGTGTATTCCAGGAGTCCCGAGAGATTGGTCTGTATATGGGTGTGGTCAACCAGTTGGCCTTTCTTCCTGTCTTCTCTCAGATGTCCGATGGGATAACCGTATTTGATGACGTTCTCGTCCTTATTGAGGTCTTGAAGAAGGAATTTGTGACCGGCGTTCACTTCGGTAAGGATGGTAACGGCTTCGCCGTCGATGTCTAACCGTTCACCGGCAGTGAGTGTCTGTAAGGCTACTGCGACGTTGTCGGCAGGGTTGATTTTGATGTATTTGTCCATAGCGGAGAGATTGATATCTGAATGATTTACAAGTTATCATAGTTGTCTATTCATCATAATTGAAATAGTTTGAACTATTATACCATTTGACATAGTTGCCCTATTTCGTATTCCTCTTAGTCGTAGAAGTTCCAACTCAGACCGAATTTGACGTGGGATGGCGCGATGGGGTAGTGAGGAGCCCAGAAGTAGTTGCCGTCGCTTTGGTTGGCATGATAGTACATCAGGTAGAATCGTGTTCGCTTGAGGTGGAAGTTGACGTATGCTGTGAGGATGGGGTAGTTGCCGATTTTCATGCGGTAAGTCTTGTCTTGATTGGCGAACTGGTTGATGGCAGGTGCGTAGTCGGAGGCGTAGTAACTGGTGAAATAGTTCAGCCAGCCTCCGAACTCAGTGTCAAGCACCTTTGCAATCTTGAATTTCAGATAGAGGTTGGCGAAGAGTGAGACAGTAGGCAAGGGCAGAACGTCTTTGTTTGAACTACCTTGGTAGGTGACATCGGTGTCGAGATGAAGAGGTCCGAACTTGAAGTCTTGTCTGAGATTCGCGCTGATGATTTGAATGCTACCTGAGTGTTGTTCGGGAGCCACGGCATAGGAATAGACATCGGGTGATGATGCTGTGGCCTCGCTGATGAGTGTCTGGTAATTCTGGAAGTAAATGTAATTCGTGATGTTCTCCACGCCGAATGTCAGTTTTGTGCGGGTTCGTTCCAATGTAATGGTACCTTGTATTCTTGTGCGGAGTTCACTGTCAAACTGGTCTTTCTTGTCCCACCAAGCGACCGTGTTGTGAAAACGCTCTTGGTAGAAGACAGGGCCATTGCGCAGCATGAATGCATCCACAGCGAACTGAGCGGTGTCTTTCAGCAGTTTGAAGTTGAATTCACCGTGACCGTTGATGTTCAGGTCGCCAGCATCATCTCCTGCCACACCAGCCTCGATTCCTGCGTTGTAGTGGATGTGGTGGCCTTGCGTGCGGACGAGTTGCCCCCCTACGAAGATGCCGTTTTCCTTATAATCATGTTCAAAGCGGGTGCCTTCGGCGAGTGTGTCGGGAAGGGTGTAGCGTCTGCTCTCGAAAGCAACGTAAGCATCGATGCCCGCAGCGGCGTATTTGTTGAAGCCTTCACAGAGTGAGATACCGACCGTGTTGCGCATGATGAGGTCGGTTGTTCTGTCTTTGATGATGTTGTCATCGTTGGTTTCAAGGTAGTTGTTGGTATAGTAAGTGCTTTGTGGTATGTTGGATGTGTATTTGCGTTCGAAACGTGTAAGTTTGAAGGTGTGGAAGATGCTGGTCACAGGGACAAACACTTCATGTAGGTTGGTTGAGTCGCCTTCCTCGCGTGTGAATCCGATGTTGTACTTGTGGTTGAAGAAAGCCACATCGTGTTCTTGCCTGTTCCATGTTTGGTCGAGGTTGGTAGCGATGTCGTTGGTGCTGAAGTTGTTGGCGATTCCCTCGGGGTTAGTGATGTAGAGGTCGTCGTAGATACCGCCACTTTCGGCTTGCTTCATGTGGTTATGGCGGTAGATGAGGTGGTAGTTGTAACGGTCGCCAGTGTAGGATGAGAATATGGTGCCGTTCATGAATGCAGTAGAAAGGTTGTCGTAGTAACTGGGACCGTAAAGGTAGTCGAAAAGGAATCCGAAGTTGAAGAGTTTTCCCGCGTTTCTTGAGAAAAGCACTTTGAAGTGGTCGTCACCAGTATTGCGTGTACCACACCAGTTGTACGACACATTGGTAATAGGCGACTTGGTGTTGAGAAAATGGAAGTCGCCTGGTTCGCTGTAGAACATGTCGTAGGTGTTGAGGAAAATGAAATCCTTACTGATGTCGCGTTCGAAAAAGATTCGGCTCTCACGGGGTGAACCGAGGTTTCCAAGCGTGTTGTAATGTCCTTCGAGTCCCTCAGGCAGGTCGTTGTTCTCGTAGAGATGGTGGAGTGTATCCACATCCACCTCTGTTCGTGCGCCTGTGTTCTCGTCGATTGTCCATGCCTTGACGTCAACCGGAACGATTTTTTTGTTGTTCTTGTCTTGTTTGGTCGTGTCAGGACCCATAATCATGTCCTGGTCGGTGTTGGTTTCCAGTTCGCCAATGATACGCTGGGCCTGACTTGTTGAACAACAAGCCAATAAAATCGCTATTTGGAGTAAACGCTTCAATGCTTTCGTATGCTTATCAGTTATCTTCAGCCTAAGAAACGGATGAAGAACTCAGCCACTTTCACCAGAACAGAGCCGAAGCCCACACTGAAAAAAAGCATCTTTTGTTCGGGGCAGGCGAAATAGATAACCACTGTAGCCAATGCACCGAGCATAAAGATGATGTTGAGTATCTGACGTGCCTTGGTCTTCCCGTCGCCAGAACTCTTGCCTTTTCTGTGTCTGCCTCCCTGGCTTTCGGCCAGGGCTTCTTCTATCAGTTTATCTACTTCGTCGCTTTTCACTGTGCCTGAGTTTATTGTTTTTCGTTGACTGCGGCCTTGATTTCGGCAACCAGTTCATCTTTCATGTCGATGGTTTTCACGCGGAACTTACCGAAACGGCGGTGAAGTCCTTTACCATCCTTCGTGATGGCTTCGGCATCGGTAATCCATTCCTCAGCAAGCATACGCTCGTTGTTGCTGGCCTCGTAGTCGAAGAAGATGTTGTACATGGTCATCACAACCTTTCCGTCATTCACGATGAAGTCGAGGTTGTAGAAGGTGCGTGTGAAGTCTTTGGCAAGAGTCTTGTTGCTGAACACCCATTCCTCATCGGCTTTGATGATTATTTTGCCAGCGTTCTTGTCGTTGGAGACGATAGACGCGTAGTCGCGGTTCTTGAAGTATGAACGTTCATACCAGACACCGTTCTCTGTGTTAGGCATGAAACGGAAACCTATCCATTGGATCAGGTGGTTGTAGATTTCGTCTTTTGACTTGCCAGGCAGTTCGATGGTTTCGGTGAATACGACTTTCCCGTCAACTTCTTTCACTGCACCCTGCATGTAGTAGGAGGCATCCTGGCATGCCATGATTTTGGCTTTGCCGATGTAAGTGATTTTCTGTGCGTTGGCGCAGAATGGAAGTGCTGCAACCAATAATGACAAGATGATTTTCTTCATATAATCTATGTTTTTTTATTGATTTATCTGAGTGATAAGCCTCACGAGAAGTTGCTCTGACAACCTTCACGAATAGAAGGCCCCATTGTCATCTGACGTGATGCTATTAGGACATTTCATCTTTCATCTTCCGACGGAAGGTCTATTTACGTTGCCCTATATCTTTGCAAAGTTATATATTTATTTTCAGATTACGAATGTTTGCCTCGAAAGATTATGAATTTTTATCATTCTCAAGGCCTTTTGGTAACTATTCAGCCTTTTGCTTATGAGGTCATATGCACGGGGTATCAAGAAAGAACTGTCCGACGAAGAAAGCAATTTGATTCTTGAGGTATTGGACACCATCGGTCAGTTTGATGGTCTGGCACATTTTGAGTGGCTCGAACGTTTCAAGATAGGTTTAGGCCTGAAGAAACGCCCGAAGGTCATCAGTTTCAGCAATAACCCATAT
>CACYEC010000096.1 GCA_902773225.1 uncultured Bacteroidales bacterium | reverse complement strand
GCAGACGTTCAAAGAGATTATTAATATGGGAAATCCTAAGGCTTTTTTGGAAATACACCGCCAGGAGGCGGGTTACCGTCCGATACATGACCGTATCCACGATTTTGGTGAGGTGGAGCAGACACTGAACACTAAAGACCGTCGCACACAGGCCTCGCGCTGCATGGACTGTGGCGTGCCCTTCTGCCATTGGGCTTGCCCATTGGGCAACAAGGCACCCGAGTGGAACGACGCATTATATAAGGGAGATTGGGAACTGGCATATCAGTTGCTCTCTGCCACCAATCCTTTCCCTGAATTCACTGGCCGTGTCTGTCCTGCACTCTGCGAGAAGGCATGCGTGCTCAACCTGATGGAACACGAACCGACCACCAATCGTGAGAACGAGGCGGCCATTACTGAAGGAGCGTTCCGCGAGGGATACATCACCGTTCACCATCCTCAACGGAATGGTAAGAAGGTGGCTGTTGTCGGTGCTGGTCCAGCGGGGCTCGCTGCCGCCCACGACCTCAACCTCATGGGGTACAGTGTCACGGTTTATGACAGGAACGAGGCGGCAGGTGGTCTGCTCCGTTATGGCATCCCCAATTTCAAACTCAACAAGGCCATCATCGATAGGCGTATGAAGGTACTTGGGGAGGAAGGAATCGATTTCCGTTTCAAGACTGCAATAGATGACTATGCTGCATTGGCCTCTGGATTCGATGCTGTGGTCATTGCCACAGGCACACCGCAGGCACGTGACCTCAATGTGCCGGGACGCGAACTGAAGGGAGTGCATCTTGCGCTCGAAATGCTCTCGCAGCAGAACCGTGTGTTGGCAGGCATGGAATTTTCGGCAGATGAGCGCGTCACAGCCAAGGGAAAGGACGTGTTGGTCATTGGTGGTGGTGATACGGGTTCCGACTGCATCGGTACAGCCCACCGTCAAGGATGCAAGAGTGTCACACAGATAGAAATCATGCCCAAACCACCTATGGGTCCGGAGGACCCCAACAACCCATGGCCGAACTTCCCAAGGGTGTTCAAGACCACCTCTTCCCATGAGGAAGGCTGTGTGCGCCGTTGGAACATCAACACCTTGGAGTTTCTTGGAGAGGACGGCAAACTCACAGGCGTGAAGGTGCAGGAGATAGACTGGCAACCCAACCCAGACGGTGGCAGGCCAATCATGGTGCCGAAGGGAGAACCCGAAATCATCCAGGCGCAGTTGGTCTTGCTCGCCATGGGATTCCTTAAACCACAGCATCCTGATTATCCAGACAATGTGTTTGTCTGCGGTGACAGCAAGAATGGAGCCTCGTTGGTGGTACGAGCCATGGCAAGTGGCAAACAAACGGCTGCTCAGGTGAACGAGTTCTTGAAATGATGCTTTTTGTATCGATAGGATGGCCGTTTCTTGAAAATCAGAGTAATATGATATTATATATATAAATACGTAATCACGTAAATATATGAGTAAATATATATTCGTCACAGGTGGTGTGGTGTCGTCATTGGGCAAGGGCATTATCGCAGCCAGTATCGGCAAACTGCTTCAGGCCAGGGGATTCAAAATCACCATCCAGAAGTTTGACCCCTACATCAACATCGACCCAGGCACACTCAATCCTTACGAGCATGGGGAATGTTATGTCACGGCAGATGGGATGGAAACGGACCTTGACCTCGGCCATTATGAGCGTTTCACAGGCATCCAGACTACCCGTGCCAACTCCATGACGACAGGGCGAATCTACAAGGCGGTCATTGACAAGGAACGCCGGGGTGACTATTTGGGCAAGACCATCCAGGTGGTGCCGCATATCACAGATGAAATCAAGGAACGCATCCGTTTCCTTGGTGACCAACAGGGATTCGACTTTGTCATCACAGAAATCGGTGGAACCATCGGTGATATCGAGAGCGCACCCTATCTTGAGGCTATACGACAATTGAAATGGGAACTGGGAAAGGATGCCGTTTGCGTCCACCTCACCTATGTTCCGTATCTCAAGGCGGCGAGTGAATTGAAGACCAAACCTACGCAGCACTCCGTGAAAGAGATGTTGAGTTATGGCATACAGCCCGACATCCTGGTGCTGAGGACCGAGAAGCATCTCGATGACCACCTGCGGATGAAAGTGGCTGGTTTCTGCAATGTGGATTTGGAATGCGTGATACAAAGCGAGGATATGCCAAGCATCTATGAGGTTCCGGTGAACATGCAGCGTCAAGGCTTGGATGCGGCGATTATGCGGAAGATGGGCATCCCCGTCGGAGAGACACCAGAACTGGGACCATGGAACCGTTTCCTCCAATTGAGGAGAGAGTCTGTGGAAGAAGTGCGTATTGGTTTGGTGGGCAAGTACGACTTGCAGGACGCTTACAAGAGTATCAGCGAGAGTCTCAGTCATGCCGCCACCTACAACCACAGGAAAGTGCGAATCACTTTCATCAACTCTGAGACCTTGGCTTCGGAGTGTTCTGAGTATTCGGAATGTGATGAAAAATCCGGTCATACAGAACCCACTGATGATGCTGAAAGAAACGGGAAATCCGCGTTTGCTGTTCTGTGTGCTCAGGATGGCATCGTCATCTGTCCTGGTTTCGGTCAGCGAGGTATAGAAGGGAAAATCCTCGCGGCACAATATGCGAGGACCCACGATGTGCCATGCTTCGGCATTTGTCTGGGCATGCAGATGATGGTGATAGAATTCGCGCGCAATGTGCTGGGGTTGAAGGATGCCAACAGCCGTGAGATGGATGCCCAGACACCTCACAATGTCATTGATATCATGGAGAGTCAGAAGAACATCTCGCAGATGGGCGGTACGATGCGACTGGGTGCTTACGATTGTGATTTGACCCCGGGAAGTAGGGTGTCCGGCATCTACGGGCATCTGCAGGTGAGTGAACGCCATCGGCATCGATATGAGTTCAACAACCTTTATCTTGCGGATTTTGAGTTGAAAGGTATGAAATGCACTGGGCGTAATCCCGAAACCGACCTTGTGGAGATAGTGGAGATACCCGACTTGCGTTGGTACATTGGTACCCAATTCCATCCCGAATACCAAAGCACGGTGTTGCATCCGCATCCACTGTTCATGGACTTCATCAAAGCGACAATCAATAAATAGAAATGAAGAAAGCAAGATTAGTATTAAGCGACGGAACAGTCTTTCATGGTCAGATGTTCGGTTATGAGGTGCCTGTGGCTGGCGAGGTGGTGTTCTGCACGGCTATGACGGGGTATCCTGAGAGTCTGACCGACCCCAGTTACGCTGGACAGATGCTCACTTTTACCTATCCGCTGATAGGTAACTATGGAGTGCCTTCCACAGCGTTGGCTGAGAACGGACTGCCCGTGTTCACCGAGAGCGGTCGCATTCATGTGAAGGCGATGATTGTGGCCGATTATAGTGAGAGATTTTCCCACTGGAACGCGCAAGAGTCGTTGGCTGCTTGGCTGAAACGAGAGCAAGTGCCTGCTTTGACTGGTATTGACACCAGAAGGCTGACGAAGTTGTTGCGTGAACAAGGTGTGATGATGGGCAGAATCGAGTTGGAAGGCGCACAATGCACGATACCGTCGGAGGACTATGGAAGCGTCAACTGGGTGGAACGAGTGAGTTGCAAGGAGGTCATCACCTATCAACCCGAAAGCAACAGACGGCACCGTGTTGTCCTTATTGATTGTGGCGTGAAAGCGAATATCATCCGTTGTCTGATTAGAAGAGGTATTGAGGTGGTCAGGGTGCCATGGGACTACGATTTCAACCAGTTGGAGTTCGATGGGTTGTTTTTGGCCAACGGTCCAGGCGACCCAGAGAAATGCGGGGTCGCCGTGGAGCATATCCGTCAATTTCTCAGCGATGAAAGGATAAGGCCTTGCATGGGCATCTGTCTTGGCAACCAGTTGTTGGCGAGGGCTGCTGGTTCGCAGACTTACAAACTGAAATACGGTCACCGGAGCCACAATCAGCCCGTGAGGCAGGTGGGTACGAACAAGTGTTTCATCACCTCGCAAAACCACGGTTATGCGGTGGACGACAAGACACTGCCCGGAGATTGGGAACCTTTGTTTGTGAATATGAACGACGAGTCGAACGAAGGCATCCGCCACAAGTCCAGACCTTGGTTCTCTGCCCAGTTCCATCCAGAGGCTTGTTCTGGTCCCACAGATACAGAATTTCTGTTTGATGATTTCGTGGAAATGCTGAGGCAGTCACACTCATGAAGTCAGCCACTAAAGAAAGGAAATAAGATATGGACAAGAATATAAGAAAGGTTCTGCTGTTGGGAAGCGGAGCGTTGAAAATCGGTCAGGCCGGTGAATTCGACTACAGTGGGTCGCAGGCACTGAAAGCCCTCAGGGAGGAAGGTGTGGAGACGGTGCTGGTCAATCCTAACATCGCCACCGTGCAGACTTCAAAAGGGGTGGCCGACAAGGTGTATTTCCAACCAGTCAAGGCAGAGTTTGTGGAAAGGATTATAGCCAAGGAACGGCCTGACGGCATCCTCCTCAGTTTTGGAGGTCAGACAGCCTTGAACTGCGGTGTGGAACTTTATGAATCGGGTGTGCTGGAGAAATATGGCGTGCGGGTGTTGGGTACACCTGTACAGGCCATTATCGACACTGAAGACCGCGACCGTTTTGTCCGCAGGCTCGACGAGATAGGTGTGAAAACCATCAAGAGTCAGGCTTGCGGTAATGTCGATGAGGTGCGGAACGCCGTGGCCGCATTGGGTTTTCCCGTGATTCTGAGGGCCGCCTACGCACTGGGTGGTCTGGGGTCGGGATTCTGCGACAATGAGGAAGAATTGCTGACCCGTGCAGAAGAGGCATTCTCCTTCTCGCCACAGGTGCTGGTCGAGAAGTCGTTGAAGGGATGGAAAGAGATAGAATACGAGGTGGTGCGCGACCGCTACGACAACTGTATCACCGTCTGCAACATGGAGAACTTCGACCCGCTGGGCATCCATACAGGCGAGTCGATTGTGGTGGCACCCTCACAAACCCTCACCAACTCTGAATACCACAAACTGCGAGCCTTGGCCATCAAGATTATTCGACACATTGGTATAGTGGGGGAGTGCAACGTCCAGTATGCGCTCGACCCCCAGTCGGAGGACTACCGTGTCATCGAGGTCAATGCCCGTCTGTCGCGTTCATCCGCACTGGCCAGCAAGGCAACAGGTTATCCTCTGGCTTTTGTCGCCGCCAAACTTGGGTTAGGTTATGGACTTTTCGAACTGAAGAATTCTGTCACCAAGACCACATCAGCGTTTTTCGAGCCAGCGCTCGACTATGTGGTATGCAAAATCCCGCGCTGGGACCTCACCAAATTTCACGGGGTGAAACGCGAATTAGGGTCATCGATGAAGTCGGTGGGCGAGGTCATGGCCATCGGACGTACTTTCGAGGAAGCCATCCAGAAAGGACTCCGCATGATAGGGCAGGGTATGCATGGATTTGTAGAGAACCACGAGATTAAAATCAAAGATGTCGGTAAAGCGATGCACGAGCCGACCGACATGCGCATCTTCGTCGTGTCGAAAGCCTTGAAGTTGGGTTATTCTGTGGAGCAAATCCATCGGCTGACGATGATTGACAAATGGTTTCTCCACAAATTGAAACATATAGTGGATATCGACCAGCAACTGAAACAGCATAACTTTTTATCAGAGATAGTCAAGTGGATGGACTACACCGAACTGATGGAATATCTGGAGGCACCAGAGTTTGTCGGACTCCTCCGTGAGGCGAAGGTATATGGATTCTCCGATTTCCAGATTGCACGTGCCATCGGTCTTGAGAATGATATGAGCATGGAAGAGGCTGGGTTGATGGTGAGGAATTGGCGTAAAGAACTCAATGTGGAACCAGTCGTCAACCAAATCGACACACTGGCCGCGGAATATCCCGCCCAAACCAATTATCTGTATTTGTCGTACCTTTAAAATCAAATTAATATGTGTGGAATAGTAGGTATATTCAACGTGAAAGAACAAACCCCAGCGTTGAGAAAGAAAGCATTGGCCATGAGCCAGAAAATACGTCATCGTGGTCCAGACTGGAGTGGCGTCTATTGTGGAAAAACAGCCATCCTTGCCCATGAGCGATTGAGTATTGTCGATCCTGAGAGTGGCAAGCAACCGCTCTTTGCGCCCGACGGTAAGCAGATACTCGCCGTGAACGGTGAGATATACAACCATAAGGACATCAGACAGCGTTTCGCCGGTCAGTATGAGTTCCAAACGGGTAGTGACTGCGAGGTGATACTCTCGCTCTACAGGGAATGGCGAAACAATCTCACAGCCAACAATGCCAGCCAGATACCTCCTTTTCTCAACCAACTATCGGGCATTTTCGCTTTCGCGCTCTATGATGAAGAAAACGATGAGTTCCTGATTGCCCGAGACCCTATTGGCGTGATACCTCTTTATATAGGATACGACCTTGATGGCAAGGTGTTGGTCGCTTCTGAACTGAAAGCCCTTGAAGGACAGTGCGACCATTATGAACCATTCCTGCCAGGACATTATTACTGGAGCCGTGAGTCAGGTTTGAAACGTTACTATTCCTGTGACTGGATGGACTATGAAAATGTAAAGGATAATGAGGCCAGCAGTGAGGATATACGACAGGCACTTAGAGCCGCTGTGAAGCGACAACTGATGTCGGATGTGCCATACGGTGTCCTCCTTTCTGGCGGACTCGATTCAAGCGTGATTTCAGCCATTGCCGAGCGTTTTTCCGAGAACCGTATCGAAGACGACGATAAGACGCGCGCTTGGTGGCCGCGGCTCCATTCTTTTGCTGTAGGACTTAAAGGCGCGCCCGACTTGGAGAAAGCCCGTCTGGTGGCCAACCATATCGGAACCGTACACCACGAAATCAACTACACCATCCAGGAGGGACTGGATGCCATCAGGGATGTTATCTACTTCATCGAGACCTACGATGTGACTACTGTCCGTGCTTCCACACCTATGTACCTGTTGGCACGTGTCATCAAGTCCATGGGCATCAAGATGGTGCTGTCTGGTGAGGGAGCCGACGAAATTTTCGGAGGGTATCTCTATTTCCACAAGGCACCGTCTGCCAAGGATTTCCATGAGGAGACGGTGCGCAAACTCTCCAAACTCTATATGTACGACTGTCTTCGTGCCAACAAGAGCCTTTCGGCATGGGGAGTGGAAGGACGTGTGCCTTTCCTTGACAGGGAGTTCCTTGATGTAGCGATGCGAACCAATCCGAAGGCCAAGATGTGTCCAGGAAGCACCATAGAGAAGAAAATCGTCCGAGAGGCATTCAGCGATATGCTACCCGAGGAGGTGGCTTGGAGGCAAAAGGAGCAGTTCAGCGACGGAGTGGGTTATTCATGGATTGACACACTCAAGAAAATCACCGCAGAGGCGGTATCCGATGAGGATATGGCGCACGCTGCTGAGCGTTTCCCCATCAACCCGCCCCTCAACAAGGAGGAATACTACTACCGCAGCATTTTCGCAGAGCATTTCCCCAGCGACTCGGCTGCCCGTAGTGTGCCGCAGGAAGCGAGTGTGGCTTGTTCCACGGCAATCGCACGCGAGTGGGACGAGGCTTTCAAACTGCTCAACGACCCCAGCGGACGTGCCGTGGCGGGTGTACATGAACAAGCCTATTAACCCATTAACCATTGACCATTGACCATTGACAGCATCGCGCAACCACTCCCCTCCCATCTAAGGAGGGGTAGGGGTGGGGTGTTGTACCATTGCCCATTAAACGCATTATACCCATTAACAATTACCAAAAAGAGGATATGGAACCCCTCAAACATGAATGTGGTGTGGCGATGATTCGCCTGCTCAAACCACTCGATTACTACGAACAGAAATACGGTACCCGACTATACGGACTGAATAAACTCTATCTCATGATGGAGAAACAGCACAACCGTGGACAGGAGGGAGCGGGTATCGCGTCCGTCCATCTCGATGCGGTGCCTGGACAGGAGTATATGTTCCGTGAGAAGGCTTTGGGTAAGGATGCCATCACGGAGATTTTCGCTCGCATCGACAACTCGTTCAGCGGGAATCTGCTCATGGGGCATCTCCGCTATTCCACCACAGGCAAGAGTGGACTCACATTTGTGCATCCTTTCTTGCGACGAAACAACTGGCGGGCGAAGAACCTGTGCCTCTGTGGCAACTTCAACATGACAAACATTGAAGAGGTGTTTCAGACGCTTATCCAGCAGGGGCAGTATCCCCGTATCTACAGCGACTCCTACATCATGCTCGAACTCATGGGGCACCGACTCGACCGTGAGGTGGAGCGAAACTTCAACATCGCCAAGGATTCGGGTTTGCAGGGGACGGACATCACCGACTTTATCGACAACCATGTTGATATGGCGAATGTGTTGCGCACCACCATGCCTCGGTTCGATGGCGGTTATGTGGTCTGTGGACTCACCGGCAGCGGAGAGTTTTTCTCCATGCGCGACCCTTGGGGCATTCGTCCTGCTTTCTACTACCAAGACGAGGAGATTGTTGCCCTCGCATCGGAAAGGCCTGTGCTACAGACCACCTTCGACTTGCAGACTGACGACATCAGGGAATTGCCTGCGGGAACCGCGATCGTCATCAACCGCCAAGGCCAGACTACTGTTCAAAATATCATCCCGCCGAAACAGAACAGTGGGTGCAGTTTTGAACGCATCTATTTCAGTCGGGGGAACGACAGCGATATCTACAGGGAACGACAGCAATTAGGCGAGCAACTCACGCCAGCTATCATCAAGGCCGTTGACGGCGATGTGGACAACACCGTGTTCTCCTTCATCCCCAACACAGCCGAAGTGGCATACTATGGTATGTTGCATGGGTTTATGAAATTGGGACATGAGGTGAGGTTTGAGAAGATTGCCTGGAAAGACATCAAACTACGCACTTTCATTACGGAGGGCAACCAACGCAATGACCTCGCGGCGCATGTCTATGACATCACATACGGGGTGGTTCGTCCATATCAAGATCATCTGGTGGTCATCGACGACAGTATAGTCCGTGGAACGACCCTGAGGGAGAGCATCATCAAGATTCTCGACCGACTGCATCCCAAGAAAATAGTGTTGGTGTCGAGTGCGCCGCAAATCCGTTACCCCGATTACTATGGTATCGACATGCCGCGTCTGGAGGAGTTCATCGCTTTCCGTGCATGCATTGAACTCATCAAGGAACGTGGTATGCAACCACTTCTGGAAAGAGTCTATGAAGAGTGCCGCGAGGAACTGAAGAAACCCGTCACTGAGCAAACCTTGCCTGTGAAGGAACTCTACAGCCCCTTTTCCGTGGAAGAACTGAATCGTAAGATGGTGGAGATGCTGCGTCCAGAAGGAGTGAGCACCCCTATAGAACTGGTCTTCCAAAGTATAGAAGGATTGCACAGAGCCTGCCCCAACCATCCTGGCGACTGGTATTTCACTGGCGACTACCCCACACCTGGTGGCATACGCCTCTGTAATCAGGCGCTCGTCGATTTCGTGCAGCGCATCATGTAGCATGGAGGACGGTTCATTGAAGAAGAGCGTATGCAGGCTTTCTGCGAAAAACTAAGAACTATAGCCTCTCTCTAATTCCAGTAGGAAGCACTTTTTGTCAAGTCCACCGCCATAACCTACCATACTGCCGTTGCTGCCGATGACACGGTGGCAAGGCAGGATGATGGAGATGGGATTGACGTGGTTGGCTTGTCCAACCGCCCTCACGGCTTTGGGGTTGTCTATCCATTCTGCTTGTTGTCCATAACTGATGGTCGTGCCGTAAGGGATTCTGGCCAATGCCAGCCAGCATCGTTTCTGGAAATCTGTGCCATGAAGAAAATGAATGGGAATGTCGAATTGTTTTCTTTTTCCCTCGAAGTATTCACGGAGTTGAAAGCAGGTCTTCTCCAATATGGGTGTGGTTCCTTCCGTACTGCCAGAGCAAGGCGACCAGCCCAAATGGCACAGCCCTTCTTCTGTGGCACCGAGGTACAACAGACCGCATGGACTCATGAATGTGCAGGATGTGATTGGCTTTTTGCTGTTCATTGATTTTTAGGCTATGGTTTTTCTATGTTTTTTTAGATGTTTTAGGTGTTCTGGATTTTCTGGTTATCTTTGGGTATGGGCAAAAAGAAAAGCAAGGTCAAAGTTTTGCTTAAGTTGAAACCAGGACGGTTTCCGTTAATTAGTCTCTTCCGCTGGATGCGGTGACTGATGATAATGCCTTTGACCTTGCTATGCGCAAAGATATATAAAATTCAACTGAAAAGTAAAACTTGAAATGTTAAAACTTTTGTTTTGACGTAATTTTTATAATTTTGTAGTCATAATTGCGACTGAGAATGACAATTACTCAGCAATAACATAAATATAGGATAATGGAAAAGAATTTAGTTATGATTACTGGTGCCACAAGTGGCATCGGTGAGGCTTGTGCGAGAAAGTTCGCGTCAGCAGGCTACAATCTCATCATCACGGGCAGAAATCTCGAGAAACTGAATGCAGTGAAGGCAGTAGCAGAGACGGCTGGCGCAGAAGTGCTTGTTTTACAGTTTGATGTGCGAAACAGACAGGATGCGGAGAAGGCTGTAGCATCGCTCACTGGCAAGTGGGCCAACATCGATGTGTTGGTCAACAATGCTGGTCTGGCGCTCGGATTGGAGAAGGAATACCAGGGCGACATGGACGACTGGGAGACGATGATTGACACCAACATCAAGGGTTTGCTGACCATGACAAGACTCATTGTCCCTGGTATGGTGGAACGCAACAAGGGGCATGTCATCAACATCGGGTCAGTGGCTGGAGACGCCGCTTACGCTGGAGGCAACGTATATTGCGCCACGAAGTCAGCGGTGAAAACCATTACCGACGGACTGCGTATAGATGTTGCGGAAAGCAATGTCAGGGTGACGAACATCAAGCCAGGACTGGTGGAAACCAACTTCAGTGTGGTGCGTTTTCATGGTGACAAACAACATGCCGATACTGTCTATAAAGGCATCAAACCGCTTTGTGGCGACGACATCGCCGACGTGGTATTTTATGCGGCGAGCGCGCCAGAACATGTGCAGATTGCTGAGGTGCTGGTGCTGGCTACTCATCAGGCCAGCGGTAGTGTCATCTGCCGAAAACATGAATAAGACGACCGTATTTGTCGAAACTGCGTCGGTTGGCCAGCGCAACTGTCGTCATCAGTGAGATGATGGACGCCACAAAGGTGATGACCACAATCATCATCTGGTATTTGATGGCGATGTTGGGGTCGCTGCCACCGAGAATCTGGCCTATCATGGTGCCAGGTAAGGCAACGATGCCCATCACCATCATGTTGGCGATGCAAGGGATAAACGCCTTGCGGATGGCGGCGCTGAGGAAGGGTGCTGTCGCCTCCCAACGTGTGGCTCCGTTGCCTAACATGTAGTCGTACATCTGCCGTTCCCTCTGTATGCCTTCGTAATATGTGGTGAGTGCCAAGACGTTCACACCTAACATGTTGCCAAGTAACAGGCCGAAGATGGGTATGAAATAGCGGGCGGAGAACAGCAGGTTCAAACTTAGGTTGATGTTCATCGATTCATGCAGGCGGAGTACGAGAGCGAGGAAGTAAATGCTGATGAGAAGGGCGGTGGTGAAGAAACCTACAGTCACAGGCACCAACAGGATGGAACGCTTGATGTGGGTACGGCCCACGCAAGTGAATGTGGCCACAGCGCACATGATGACGCCCCAAAGCAGGTTCACGTACCAAAGGTCGTACTGAAAGAGGTATTTCAGGTAGAGGCCAATCAACACCAACTGGATAATCATTCTCACTGTGGCAACGATGGTGGATTGCACAAGTCCTGTCTTGTACTTACGGAAGAAATACAAGGGGATGCCCATCAAAGCCAGTCCTATAAGTAAGCCGATTATGGATATGTCTAATGTCTGTTCCAAATGCAGTGTTGTTTTGAGGTAAGCCTTCTTGGTTGTATGTCAATCAATGATTTCGTTTATAGATGTAATGTCTTGTCGCATAAGTCTGCCAAGGTGTGGGAATGGGTGACAGCGAGTATGGCGGTGTCGCGTTCCCTTGCCACGGATTTCAAGTAGTTGGCCACCAAGAGGGTGGTGTCGCTGTCCAGTGCCGAGGTGGGTTCATCGATGATGATAAGGGGTTTGCCCAACAGACAACAGACACTTAGCATGATGCGCTGGCGCTGCCCTACGGATACAGAACTGGATGGTCGGTTGAGCAGACGGATGTCGAGACCCAAACGCGACCATTCTCTCTGCAATAACTCCTCTGTCAGTTCCACACCCTTGTTCGATTTGAACGAAAAAGGTATCTTGACCATCTCACGTATGGTAGGGGAGGGTAATGACAATTCCTGGGGCAGGTAGGCTATGCGTTGGCGAAGGTTGTCAATTGTCGCTGACGACAGGACGATGCCATCCACTTCTATACTCCCACTGTTGCATTCCTCGAAACCCATCACCGCACGAAGAAGAGTGGTTTTGCCACATCCCGACTCACCAAGCACGCATCCCAACTCACCTCGCTTGAGATGGAAAGAAACGTCGCATAAGACTTGTTTTGACCCGTAAGAAAGGGACACTTTCGAGATTTTCAGCATTTAATTGTCATTATTTCATACAAAGTTATACCATTTAATTGTTTTATTTACTAATTTTACACCATAAATCGAGAAAATGCGCTTAAAAGTGTTAGGAAAAGAGCGTTTATTTCGTCTTTATATGAAATTGTCATTGCCTCGATGCTCAATATTGCGATTAAAAATAGAGCAGAGTTGGATAGTTCAAACGATGTCGAGCATAAGCATTTTAGGCGAAGTCAATAATGCGATTAAACGAGAGCAGAACCGAACTTGTTCGAGTTATGCCGAGTGTGAGCATTTTAGGCGAAGCCAATGTTCAATGGTCAATATTTAAAATAACATAAGACTATGATGGATTTCTTTGCAAGCATCTTTGGCCCGGAGACAGAGCCGATGATGAAAGTTTACTGGGGAGTAGCCCTTTTCGCAAGTGTGGTTTTTGTCATTCAGATGATTATGACATTCGTAGGCTTCGATGCCGATGCCACAACCGACACTGATTTTGATGCCGACGGTTTCCATATCTTCACCATTAAGGGACTGATTAGTTTCTTGCTCGGATTCGGATGGACTGGTGTGTTGTTGCGGCAGAATATAGAGAATCCCATTATCCTTGGTGCCGTGGCTGTGGCTGTGGGTGTGGCTTTTCTCTTCCTCATCCTGTTCATTATGCGTCAGGTGATGAAACTGTCGGTTGACAACTCTTTCAAACTGGAGCAGTCGGTTGGCCTGGTGGGCAGTGTGTATCTGAGAATACCCTCTGCAAGGAAGGCTTGTGGCAAACTGCAGTTGAGTGTGAATGGCACCATCCATGAACTGGAGGCCTTGACCGACGGTCATGAATTGCCAACGGGCAGTCGTGCGAAGGTGATGAGCGTCATCGACGACCATACCGTCCTGGTGGAGCAGGCGTAAGACATCACTGTTTATATGAATAACATTCATCCTTAAAATTATAATTATATGGAAAGTATTTATTTGATAGCGATTGCCGCCATTGTGGTGATATTCCTCTTCGCGGCCATCATCAAACGCTACAGACGTTGTCCATCAGACAAGATTCTGGTCATCTATGGTAAGACAGGCCGAGGAAGCGCACGCTGTGTGCATGGAGGTGGTGCTTTCGTTTGGCCTATTATCCAGGACTACGCCTACCTGAGCCTTACACCTATCTCTATCGATGCCAATCTGACCAACGCACTGAGCCGTCAGAACATCCGTGTCGATGTGCCGTGCCGATTCACAGTGGGTATCTCTACAGAACCCGATTCCATGAACAACGCTGCAGAGCGTCTGCTCGGTCAGACACAGACCCAGATTCAGGAACTGGCGCGTGATATCCTTTTCGGACAACTCCGTCTGGTGATTGCCACCATGAGCATTGAGGAATTGAACTCCGACCGCGACAAGTTCCTTGAGAATATCTCCACCAACGTGGAAGTGGAAATGAAGAAAATCGGTCTACGACTCATCAACGTGAACGTGACCGACATCAACGATGAGTCTGGCTATATCGAGGCTCTCGGTAAAGAGGCTGCCGCCAAGGCCATCAACGAGGCCAAGGTGAGTGTGGCTAAGGAGGACAAGAACGGAGAAATCGGTAAGGCTGAGGCCATGAAGGAAACACGTATCCGTACCGCCGAGGCTAATGCCGAGGCTGTGAAGGGTGAGAACGAAGCCAAGGTGGCGATTGCCAACTCCGATGCTACCCGAAGGGAGAAAGAGGCTGAGGCACAGCGTCGTGCTGTGGCTGCTGAGAAGGTGCAGCAGGCCAACGCCCTCCAGGAGGCATACGTGGCTGAGTCTGAGGCCGAGCAGAAGCGTGCCGAGAGGGAGCGTTCCACTCAGATGGCCAACATCATCGTGCCACAGGAGATTGAGAAACAACGTAAGATTATCGAGGCTGAGGCTATGGCAGAACAAAAGCGCGTCAATGCGAAAGGTGAGGCCGATGCTATCTTCGCCAAGATGGAGGCTGAAGGTAAGGGTCTCTATGAGATTCTGACCAAGCAGGCTGCCGGTTACGACAAGATGATACAGGCTGCCGGTGGCGACGCTACCAAGGCTTACACCCTCTTGCTCCTTGAGAAACTGCCCGACCTTGTACGCACTCAGGTGGATGCCATCAAGGGTATCAACATCGACAAGGTTACTGTTTGGGACAACGGCAGCGGCACCGACGGCAAGGGTTCTACAGCCAACTTCCTGAGCGGACTGATGAAGTCCATTCCTCCTCTCGGCGAACTCTTCGAGCAAGCAGGCATGAGTCTGCCTGAGTATCTTGGCAAGAAGAAAGAAGGTGAGGAAGCCGAACCTGCCGAGGAAGTGTAATCTCAACAAACCTTTCTGAATAGAAAGCGCAGTCCAAAGGGTCAGCCCTTTGGACTGCAAAGTTTTTTCTATAGTGCCTATAGCATCTATAGTCTCTTTAGTTCCTATAGCCCAAAGCATGCCCAATGACCATCTTATTGACCATTGCGATATATTTCGGCATCTTGCTCTTGATTTCCTGGTTCACAGGACGTTCGGGCAATGATGCTTTCTTTCGTGGTAATCGACAGTCGCCATGGTATGTGGTGGCTTTCGGCATGATTGGTGCCTCGTTGTCGGGAGTGACTTTCGTGAGTGTGCCAGGGATGGTGTTG
>CACYEC010000095.1 GCA_902773225.1 uncultured Bacteroidales bacterium | reverse complement strand
TCGTAGGCATAGTAGCGGTCGATCTGCTGCTGGCCGATACGGGGACGGTTGTAGTCGGGCAGTCCGTCGTCCCCCAGTTCGTAGCCGCTTCTGAGTGTGACAGGCAGTGTAGGTGCCAGATAGAGAGCGGATCCAAGAGGGGAACCCCATGTGCTGTTGGTTTCCACACCAGTGCTGTGGACACGTGAATAAGACAGATTGGCGCTCAAGTCGAGTTTGTTGAGGAAGTTGCGCTCATCTGAAGCATCAAAGAGGTTGAACTGGTTGTTGGAGCGGATTGTCAGACGGTCGTAGTTGGAATGGCCGTAGTTGCCGCCTACAATACCGTCTTGTGAGATGTAACCCAAGGACAGGTAGTAGTTGACCTTGTCGGAAGCACCGCTGATGCTCAGGTCGTGCTGAGTGATGGGGGCGTTGTCGTTGAACAGGAGTTCCTGCCAGTCGGTACCAAAACCCTTGACGGGGTCGCCATTGGCATCGGTCAGTTTATAGGGGTCGACATAGAGTGGACCTGCTCCGTTCTGGATGGAACGCTCGTTCTGCAAGATGGCATAGTCGGTTGCACCTGTCACATCGCGCTTTCTCCAGGCATTCTGCCAGCCAAAGGAGCAATCGTAGTTGATTTGCGCTTTGCCAACCTTGCCTTTCTTGGTGGTGATGAGGATAACGCCATTGGCTGCACGCGCACCATAGATGGCACCGGAAGCGGCGTCTTTCAGCACCTCTATCGACTCGATGTCGTTAGGGTTCACAATCTCCATACCGTTCTGGTCTGTCGGCATACCGTCGATGATGTAAAGTGGTTCGGTGTTGTTGATGGTACCGATACCGCGGATATGAATCATCGACTTGGTGCCAGGCTGGCCGGAAGCGGAAGTGACACTGACACCGGCGGCCATACCCTTCAGGGCATCGTCGGCACGCAGACGGGTCTTGCCCGAAAGGTCATCGGCCGACACTTTGGCGATGGAGGCGGTCACCACGCTCTTCTTCTGAACACCGTAGCCAATCACCACGAGTTCCTCCAACTTCTGGAGGTCTTCCTTCAGCGTCACAGTCATATTACTCTTGGCTCTCACCTCCTGAGAGATGCAACCAATATAAGAAATGATAAGAGGAGTACCCTCGCTCGCATTGATGGTAAAGCGTCCGTCGATGTTGGTGACGGTGCCGTTCTGAGGGTTACCTTTCTCGACGATGGAAGCACCGATGAGGGGTTCTCCCAGCTCGTCTTTCACAGTTCCCAAGATGCCTTGGGCATGCATCGTCATCGACACAATCAGTGTCATGAACAACATGATAAGCCTGCTTTGTTTCATAAATTAGGTAAATTAGTGTTATTGTTATAAAATAATGTAATCGTTTCTCGCCTTATGTTAGTTTTCCGATTGCAAAGATATAATATAAATGACATCATTTTTTTTGAAGTATGGAAAAAGTGGATGATTTTAGGGGTATCAAATACACAACAGTCAACATATCAGCAATTTACCAAAATTTCACCATTTAAAAAAGGTGGACAAAATATAGAGGTGTCATTCATACAATCATTCCAAAAAAGGGTGTTTTTTGGACTTTTTCCATCGTTTCACATACCTGTATTCACAGCCTTCCACCCCTTTTTCAGAAAAATCCATGTTTATTTGGTTGTCATTAGAAAAAGCCTTAAATTTGTAGCGATTATAATATGGAAGAAACGGCTATAAAATATGGAAAGGTAGCGAACTCTAAGAATTCAAGGCTTATTTTGATCCCGAAATTGATTTCGGGAACAAAGTGAATCAATTAGGGTTCTGGAATACATGATGAACAAAATCGAAGAAGGTAGCATTAACTATGCAGCAAGGAAAATATATCATTCGGAGGGCGTCGCTGCCAGCAGATGCAGAGGAAATCATGGAGGTTTTCGCTGCTGCCAGGGCTATCATGGTCGCTTCTGGCAACTTGAGCCAATGGAACAACGGCTATCCTTCTTTAGAGAGTGTTCAGGCAGATATTGAAAGAAACGGGAGTTTTGTCATCGAAGAAAGACAATCAGGAAACGAGCAAGAATCGGAAACGGGCGGCAGGATTGTGGCCTATTTCGCTTACCTCCCTTCTCCTGAACCAACATACTCCAAAATCTACGACGGTGAGTGGCTGGACGACACCCTACCCTATCATGTCGTCCACCGCATAGCCAGCCGTCCTGATGCCCACGGCATATTCAAGATGATTATGGACTTCTGTTTCGCCCATGAAAGCAATATCCGCATCGACACGCATAAGGATAACCACATCATGCAGCACAACATCATGAAACACGGCTTCACCTATTGTGGCATTATCCATTTGCTATCGGGAGACGAAAGGCTGGCGTATCAACGCATCGACCTTGACCTTTCATCCAAGACCGAAATCAATACTGCCGATATTGACACAAGGGAATAATCCGAAAACACCTTAAACTTTAAGTAACTTCTAAAAATCGCTTGCGATTTTATCGATAATTCCTTAAATTTCTCAATATCAACAGAATAATAATTCGAAAATTCGTGATAAATAGTACATCCCTTTAGCGTACCAACATCTTCAGCGTACGGAACTGACCATCAATGAGTTGCTCCTGACGGATGTAAATACCTGGCACTGTAGGCGGCTGGTTGCCAATCGTGGTGCCGTCAAGTCGGTAATACGTCACACGACAGGCTGCTGCCGCATCGTATGCATGCACATCAATGCCATTAGGTCCATTGATAATGGTGTCGAGGACAGGATTTACAGTGACAGGGTCGATGCCCTTGTGTGTGGGTGTGACCTGTTGGATGAGCCCTTTTTCATCAAAGGTCAGACGGTCGATGCACACCTCGCGATGGATGCCCGGACTGTTGTTCAAGAAGTTCTTGTTGATGCGGTGATAGACGATATACCAGTCGTCTGTACCAGGGATGTTCACCACGGAGTTGTGCCCTGTACCGTAAATCTTTTCTGAACTGCGCTGAATAATCACAATAGGATTGGAGGCGATGGTGATGGGACCCGTGGGTGATTTCGACGTACCGTATGCGACGTGGTAGTTGGCCGCCCCTGTGTCATCGACGCTCCAGAGGAAGTAGTACAAGCCGTTGCGGTAGAATACATACACGCCCTCACGGAAAGCATAATCGCTAAGCGAACCGCCTTCGGGAGTGATGGTGTATTCGCTTCCCTTCACCTTCGTCATGCTGTTGTCGAGCAGGCGATAGCACAACCGTCCATTGCCGTAGTAGAAGTAACTCTGTCCGCTGATAGGGTCGGTAAAGACATCACCGTCGATAATCTGGTTGGCACTCGAAGAACTGATGAGGGGCTGCGACTCGGCAGTGAAAGGTCCTACGGGTGAATCGCTGGTAGCCACACCAATGGTCTTCTTCCCCATCGATGGGTTGTTGCCACTGAAATAGAAGAAATAACGCCACTGGCCGTCTATCATCTTCTCCTCTATGCAAGGTGCCCAGGCATTGCCATTGGCCCAAGGCACATCACCGCCTGCAGAGAGGTCGAGAATGGTGCCTTCATCGGCGAAGTGGACGAGGTCGGGACTCGAGAACACATTGAACGAATACCCACCCCACCCTGGGAATCCGTCGGTGGTCGGATAGATGTAGAAACTCCCCGTCTGTTGCGAATACAGCACCTCTGGGTCGGCGTGGAAGTCAGGCAAAACGGGGTTGCCTGTCTCCTTCACGGTGACACGGTAAATCTTTGTGCCTGCTGTGTTTTTGGCACGGAAAGTCAAAGGTGTACCCTGACTGAAGTCCTGCGGTCCTTGTGGCGTTACAACTGTACCGACGGAAACCGTGAACATCGGGTCGAAAGCCGTGAGGTCGGTACCACTGACCACAGGCAACGTGATGGCAGTCGAACCCATCTCTACCATCTCCTGCCTGATGTTCGGGTTGGTGGCCCCAGTGATGCTGGCCTGCAAAGAGTTGGTGGGGAAAGCGGCCATCAAGGCTTCCGTCTCTGCTGCGGTGATGGGCAGGACAGTGCCATGACGGGGCGTGAAGGCTCCGCTTGTAGCGGTATTCTTCTCAAAGGTGAAGTTCACGAGGTCGGGACTCGAGCAGAACTGGTAGTGCCCATTGGAGTAGCAGTCGTACATCAGTATCCACGAGTCTTTGTTGATTAATTTGAACACACCTGCACCCTCAACGGCTTCTCCTGTCTGCTGAAGCGGACTGGAGGGTGCGCTCCATTGCGAACCGGCCTTCTGTCCTGCTTCGGGAGTGAGCCGGCGTGCTGTCACCTGGCAGATGCCACCCTGGCCTTCGTTCTTGAAGAAGCCATGATAAAGCGAGTCGGTGGGGTTATAGACGATGTCCATGTCGATGGTGGCCGACCCTCTGTCGTAGAAGTACTGTGGCTCGCCCTCAAGGTCGGTGAAGTCGCTATTGGCATACGCGTAATAAACCTTGTCGTAACTTACCTTTCCGTCGTTAGTCAGTATGGAGAAATAGACCATGTACTTGCCGGCATCGGCATCCCAGATGGTTTCGGGCGCCCACACGCGTGTGACGTTGGCAAACATGGTGCCCTTGAAGCGTGTTGGGAAGTGCACGGTAGAGTGACTCCAATGGATAAGGTCGCGCGAGCGCATCAACACCATACCACGGTTACTGGTCCACCCTTCGGCACTGCGCATGTCGGTGTTCACCATGTAGAACCAACCGTCCTCGCCCCTGAGGATGTGTGGGTCGCGCACACCTTTCTTCAAGGCGATGCTGTCGGCCGCAATCACCCTGGTACCATTGTTCAGCGGCGTGTAGTTGTAGCCATCGACCGACAGCGCATAATAGATGTTCTCGTCCCAGTTCGAAGGGAAATAGACGAACAGATAGTTGGTATAAGGCTCGTCTTGGTGCAGACAGATGTCGAAGTCCTTGGTTGTCCGGCTCTCTCCACGCGCTATGTGGGCTGTCAGCACGACGTGCTTCATCTCGCCTTGACCGTAGCGCACGATATGGCCAGTCGGTGTCAGGTAGGTGCTGTCGCTGGTGGACCAAGCCACCACACAACCATCTTCGACAGTCGAAGGCAGATAAAGGTCTGTGTAGAGGTTGTGCAGATTGCCGTTCAAGGTCAACCGCTCTGTGGCATACTGTGTGGCTTCTTCGTCGGTCATCAATGGCAAGACACCCACTTCGAACTCGCGCACCACTTTCAAGCCACGCTCAGTGGTCATGGTGGCAGTCAGTGTTGCGGTAGCCTTGTCTTGGCCAACTGGCGGGCGAGTGATGTGTCCTTTGGCAGTGATGACGGATGCGTCGCTTGTCGTCCAGCGAATGGTGACATCCCCTTCATATTGTGTAGGCAAACTGATGTCGTGGGTCAAGGCGCTCACGTCACCTATGGTGAAACCCTGCAACAGGTAAGCCAGTTGCTGGTCTTCGATGATCTTTTTCAGTTCTTCACCGTCGGATACCAATTGCTTGATACTGTCAGCAGGCAGCGCATAGTTGTAGAGACGGACATTATGGTACTGCGCTCCTTTCAGATAGGCATCACCCGAGTAACAACTGCGTCCCAGATAATTCTGAGTCAACCCTGCAAGAGCAGTGGGTTTCAGTGTGATGGTGCTTTCTTTGGCAAGCACTCCGTCGATATAGATCTGTCCTTTGTCGCCGTCCTGGCGGTAGATGAAGTTCACCCACTGGCCCTTAGACAATTGTTTGCCGACATTCACACCCTGCTCATTCCTATACGAAGTCTGCGTGATGGCCATGCGCGTGTCTTTGGCATTGGCGAACAAATAGCCCTCTGATGATGACTTGGCGAAGCACCAGATGAAATTGCCATTGCCGGATATATCAGTCGTAGATGGCACAAAAACATCCATTGCTATTGTGTAATTGTCGAACGACTGAACCCAAACACCAACTTCAGAACCGAACTCGAAATAGCCATTCTCGTTCCCGAGGTCGAGAATGGGGATGCCCTCCAATGTGGTCAATCGCGCTCCGTTCCTCAGACTGCCACTATACAAGCCCTTAGTGTCATTGGTAGAACTGAAATCGAAACATATCCCCTCGCCTTCCTGAGCGCTTGTCGGGACGGCCAATACGAAGGCCATAAGTATAGGAAAAAGTCTGTTCATCATAAGTCTGATAATATTAATAGTGTATATTCAACTTTCGCAAGTAAAAAATCGAAGTAAAAAATCGAAGTAAAAATGGAAGTAAACTCGCTACGCTCATGGGAGTGATGTGCTACACCCAGGACAATGGAACTTCAATATTTCTTAATTCTTAACTCTTAATTCTTAATTCTTAACTCTTAACTCTTGTCTTTCAAGTTATAAGCCATAAGGGCCTTTCCGCGCCAGATATAAAGTACACCGTCGAAAATGGTGGGGTGTGAGAAGCAGGCTCCCAGGATCGACATCAAAAGACCGGCGGTATAGATGAATCCATCGCTCACCAATGCGCTTGAGTTTCCCTTTCCTGCGTTTTCTACCACCCACAGTTTCTCTGGACCTTCGGCTGGCCACTGCTTCAGAAGATTTTTCTCGTTAGGATAGATACCACAATGGTTGACACCGCGAAAGGTGACTTTCTGTGCCTGGATGCCAACAGCGAAGAACGACAGGAAAACGATTAAAAATGCACTTTTCATAACAATAAAATGAAGTTAGTAATATAAAAAAAATAAGTTGCCTCACTGTTGGATTTTATCACGCGACTGTTGAATAACTCTCTGGCATGATTCCAATCGTTGGG
>CACYEC010000094.1 GCA_902773225.1 uncultured Bacteroidales bacterium | reverse complement strand
TCTATTCTTAAAGATAATTTTTCATTTAAAGGGAAAAACGACAGCGGAGCATTCTATGCATCTTGTGTTGAATACCTCAACGGCTTGTGTGAAAAATTATCCGCTGATGATGAGTTACAAGCAATCATGCATGAGAAACTGGATAATGACGATGCATGTTATAAAGACACAGCGAGACATATCACAACCACCGACTTCTATTTTTATGTAGGGAAGCGACTTGATGTAAAGCGCCTAGATCCAGATGCAGCTGATGCTGCAGTTGAAGTCGAAGATGATTCAACTTTAGAATCACATAACGGGAACCCAAGCATCTGGGTTTATTCTCCTGGTGAAGGTGCTCGTAAGTGGCAGGAATGTTTAGATGAGGGCGTTATGCTTTTGGGTTGGGATGACATGGAGAATTTCCGTGACTATGAAAACAGACAAGATATTGTAGAGCGTTTACGTGAGGTATATGGAAATACAGAGAATGCCTATACAAATGATAGTCTTGCTATTTGGCAATTCTGTCGTGAGATGCGTCCTGGCGATATTGTTTACGTAAAGCGTGGATTGACGCTGATTGTTGGTCGAGGCATTGTAAGAGGCGGATATGTTTACAATGGTGAACGATATGAATATAAAAATAGTCGTGCTGTAGAATGGACTCATTTTGGTGAATGGGAGTATCCCAAGAAACTACCCATGAAAACGCTGACTCGCATCAACGACTATAAAGAGATGGTTGAACGTTTGGAAGGTTTGTTTGATCCACAGGAGAAAATTGAACAAATACCTTTCAATATGAAAACTATTATTGAAAAAATCAATATGACAGGCCTTCTTTATGAAGATAAACTTATCCAGCGTTACGTTTGTTCGCTGATGACAAAGCCTTTCGTTATATTGAGTGGATTAGCGGGTTCTGGTAAAACCCAGTTGGCATTGGCTTTTGCTCGTGTCATGAGCGAGAATGTAGAACAACAGCTTTGCGTTGTTCCTGTGGGTGCTGACTGGACAAATAGGGAACCGCTGTTAGGTTATCCTAATGCATTGACACAAAAGGACTATATACTGCCAGAGAGTGGAGTCTTACAAATAATGATGCGTGCATTACGCAACCCCAACAAGCCTTATTTCTTGGTGCTTGATGAAATGAACCTTAGTTATGTGGAGCGTTATTTTGCTGATTTCCTATCTGCTTTGGAGAGTCATCAAGAGATTCCACTTTGGGAGAAGCCTGATGAGTGTGACTCTGAGATTCCTGCTAAGATTACCTTACCTAAAAACCTCTTCATCATTGGTACCATCAATGTGGACGAAACAACCTATATGTTTTCTCCGAAGGTACTTGATCGTGCAAATGTCATAGAGTTCAAAATCTCTGATGTTGAGATGGAAAAATTTTTGAAACAAGATATGACCATTGATACACAGGCTGCTGATGGGCTTTGTGCTAATATGGGACAGGACTTTGTGGAGAAATCCATCAAGAAGGATACAGATACTAGCGAACTGGCTCAGAAGACGCTGATTGAATTCTTCAAAGTGCTTAAGAAAGTGAATGCAGAGTTTGGGTATCGTTCAGCTACAGAAATATACCGATTTATAGCCAGTGCCAAAGATAGTGCTGAAGGTATGACGGAGGACGAGATTCTTGATGCTGCCATTGTGCAGAAGTTGCTTCCTAAGCTGCATGGAAGTCGCAAGAAACTTGAGCCTGCATTGAAAGCTCTATGGGGATTGTGTATGCAGAATAGCCATACCACAGAAGCTATCACTCGTGATAATGTGATTTTTGCTAAGTTCCCTGAAGCAGCAGACAAGATTCAGCGAATGATGCAGACGGCTCTCGACAATGGATTTACTAGTTTTGCTGAAGCATAAAGAATGCAGGTAGAAAAACTTGAAATACCCATAATTGGCAACTTTGGAGAAATAAAGTTGTGTGTCTATCCTGCTTCAAACAACGCTAAGCTGTTTGAAGAGGAGGATGCTGTGGATTATGGCGAATCCCGATGTCAGCTGCAGGAAGGATGCATGTATGAATATGAACTGGTGACAGACAATGGGCGTACTTATCAATTTATGAATGAGGATGAGATCGTTAGCTTCTCTCATTCACCACGACATTCGAATGCAGGAACATTGAAGACTGGAATTTACGTGGGTTCTCTATCACTTCCTATTAGGGATATAGAACTCGACTGTGAGATTGCCAAGGTAAATATTGAGATTAAGTCGGTAAAGGCGGAATATCGTACTGACTATCGCAAGATGCTAGAAGACATCACGGCATACTATACAGACTTGGTACTGATGCAAGGAAGTCCTGTAACTCAAAAACTGGAAATTGACAATAATACTCCACAGCAGACACTCTACCAACGTTATGCATTTGTGAGGAGCATCATAGAAAGTACTGCTTTTCAAGAGGCTATTCACAAAATTACAGCCAATCCTGTGCGTAAGTGGGAAGAAACCATTGTGGAACGCAACGTGAACAATGTAAAGCGTCTGAGTCGTAAGAACATACACCAGATGGCCACTTCTCGTGACCGCATTCCTATACAAAGTGGCGATGAGTTGGGATTGCCACATGGCTTAAATTCTGTGCCTCGAACCTTGACTGTTGGCTATAAGCGTGATACACTTGACAATCAAGAGAATCAGTTCGTGAAGTTTGTTCTTCGTTCGTTTAGTTCTTTCTGCTCGGAGCTTCGTAGCAAGAAGAATGCGAACGACCGACTGAAAGCTGAGATAGACAAGACAATGGACGTGCTAAATGGTCATTTGAGTACGCTTTTCTTCAAACAAGTTTCAATGCCATCTCAATTGAATCTCAATAGCCCTGTGCTCCAGCGAAAGGAAGGTTACAGAGAGATGCTTCAAGCGTGGCTTATGTTTGACCTTGCTGCTAAGTTATCGTGGAAGGGTGGCGATAATGTCTATGATGCAGGCAAGAGGAATGTGGCGGTACTATATGAATACTGGGTATTCTTCAAACTATTGGAGGTCATCAGTCGTGTTTTTGATATAGATCCTATTAGCATTAATAAACTTGTTAAGACGGATGCCGACCAAATTAATCTTGAGATTCAGCAGGGTAAAATGACAATGATAGAGGGTCTTTACGATGCAGGCAGCCGAAAGTTCAATGTAAGGTTCTACTACAACCGAACGTTTGCCCATACACGTGAGGATGATGAGTTGGATAAAGCAGGGTCTTGGACAATGAACATGCGTCCCGACTATACGCTATCCATATGGCCAGGTGATATTTGTATGGAACAAGCTGAACGAGAGGACTTGATTGTTCATATTCATTTTGATGCCAAGTACAGAGTAAATAAGATTGACCTTGGTGTGGACGACACAATAGATGAAGAGCAACAGTCAAAGGATTTGCTCAATGAAAAGAAAGAACAGGAGGAAGGTATCTACAAACGTGCTGACCTATTGAAAATGCATGCCTATAAAGATGCTATTCGCCGTACAAGTGGTGCATATATCCTGTATCCTGGTACCGTTGAGCGCAGATTGAAAGGCTTTCATGAGATAATTCCTGGTCTAGGTGCTTTTTGTCTTACTCCTGCCAACTCTACCGAAGAACTTATTTCGTTGCAGGTTTTCCTGCTAAAGATAGTGGAGCACATGCTTGACCGCACAAGTCAACGTGAGAGAATGTCGTATTATATTAATAATGTGTATAAAACTCCTTCGAAGAACGTGCATGAACAGATGCCAGAACCTTCAGGCGAGAATCGTAACTTCCTGCCAGATGATACATGGGTAGTATTGGGATATGTGAAAAATGAGAAGCATCTTGATTGGATTCGAAGAACGGGACTTTACAATTTCCGCACAGGTACACAAAATGGCTCTGTTCGTTTAAGTCGCAACCTTGTTTCGAGTCGTTATCTCCTTTTACACACTCAAGGCGAGAGTATCGATTTCGTAAAACTAGCAGATGAAGGACCACGAGTATTCAGACGTTCTGATTTGCTTCGCATGGGATATCCTCCATCACAGAACGAAGAACAAAAAAAGGACGACATCTACATTGTCTATCGTTTAGAGCTTGAGAGTACAGAAACGGAATGGGCGCAATATAAATGGAATATCAGTGATGTGTCGGATAAGAAGGGCAATCAAGCGGCAGTGCCCGAACCTGTAAGGTTGAGTGAACTGATGAAGAAGGTAAT
>CACYEC010000093.1 GCA_902773225.1 uncultured Bacteroidales bacterium | reverse complement strand
TAGCGCCGAGGCCATACCTATGGCCATCGTCACATTTGTGGCGATACTCATGTTCATCCAGTCTGGTACACCCAACAGCCACTCCACATTCTACTGCGCATTGTTGCTCATTCCTTGGGCCATCAAATCGTTCTTCAGGCAGATGGTACAGAGATTCGGACGACCGGCCGCTTTTCTGCGTTCCGTCGAAATGCTCATCTTCGGATGCCTCATCGCGCTGGCTTTCTACATGAACCGCTTAGAGGTTAATCCAATGCTCTTGTTTGCATTCTTGTTTATCCTCTCTTCGTTATGTGTATGGCACAGCCTTTTGGCCGAAATCTACTATAGGAAAAGGCTGATGAAAAAGGAAAGGTCGTTCTTCCTGCCTGCCCTCACATCCTCATATCAAGTATCCACCGTGGTCACCTACGGACTCTTCATCATTCTCGTTGGAGGACTCGAGGTCTTCTTCAAGAACCTTGAGAACCGATACAACGTCGCATGGTCGATGGGTACATACATCCTGACGGGCATCTTCTTCATCATCATGGTCCTGAACTTCATGTTGCTCACCGACTCCATACAGACCAATTCAACAGCGACCTCACTGACTGAAACCACACTCTCCGAAGCAAAACACATCAAGAGTATGACACGGACCAAGAGATTCACCACCATCCTGATAGCCTTGATTCTCCTCGTACTGCCGCAGTCCCTGATGTTCTTTGTCAGGGTTTTCTTCCTCTACACTCCACTCAGAAACGGCGGCTTAGGATGCTCCATGCAAGAGATTGGATTTGCACAGGGAACTATCGGTGTGATGGCGTTTTCACTCGGAATTATCCTCGGACGACAACTCCTCCATAAGCATCTCTGTCCATCTACTTTATGGGCACAAGCCATCTCGCTCACTCTTTCCCCGCTCTTTTATTTCATCATGACAACACGACACCCCAACGGCATCGCAGAACTGTGTGTCATGACTTTCCTCAGCCAGATTTGCTTCGGGTTCGGTTTCAACTGCTGCATGCCGCTCGTCAAGATGTTGTCCCACGAGCGATACAAACTTGCCACAAACTACCTCCAGATACCCGTGCTCGTCACTGCCATGATTCCCCCTTTGGCCATTTCCGGACTGATGGTCAGCCGGATGGGGTTTCACAACTTCTTCTTCATCGACTGCCTCACCGCTCCCGTCGTTTGGATATTCCTCCTAGCAACTGGAACCATCACACTTTGCGCAAAACAAGCAACACCATCACCATAATCACTACAATGCACATGTTGCACATCAAACCCGTTATCCCAATTATCCACCAATGAACAACAAGAAACCTTTCTACTGGGTACCAAGCCTTTATCTTGGAGAAGCACTGCCTTTCTCAGCCGTTATGCTCATCTCGGTCATCATGTTCAAGGAATTTGGACTGACCGACGGACAAATCACCGTTTATACAGGTTGGATGGGACTTCCATGGGTCATAAAACCCATCTGGAGCCCTATCATCGACAACCTCAAAACCAAACGATGGTGGATTGTCTCCATGCAGTTCCTCATGGGAATCGCATTGGCTATGGTCGCATTCACACTACCCACATCATACTGGCTGCAAGGTTCTCTCGCCATCTTTATGCTCATCGCATTTGCCAGCGCCACACACGACATCTCTGCCGACGGATTCTACATCATCGGACTCAAGGAGAAAGACCAGGAATGGTATGTAGGCATCCGAAACACATTCTATCGCATCGGTATGGTCATCGGACAAGGGGGATTGGTACTCTTGGCCGGACATCTACAAGAAGGATGGTTGGGCCAGACATTCCAATCCACTGCCTCCTCATGGCTGCTGGTCTTCCTCATACTCGGCATATTGATGACACTACTCGCCATCTACCATAGTCTCGTACTGCCTAAGGTGGAGGTAGCCGAGCATGAACGGTTCGATTTCGCGGAACAAATGAGGGAATTTGTCGCCACACTCGAAGTTTTCTTCACAAAACCACACATCATCTCGGCATTGTGCTTCATTCTGCTCTTCCGACTGCCTGAAGGACTGCTCACCAAGATTGTTCCCTTGTTCCTCACGCGAAGCGTCGCCGAAGGAGGACTGGCTATGAGCGACAAGAATTTCGGCCTCATCTACGGCACACTGGGTGTCATAGGTCTGCTTCTCGGAGGCATTCTCGGTGGTTGGGCTGTCTCGAAATGGGGACTGAAGAAATGCCTCTGGCCTTTGGTCTTATGTATCACACTGCCAGATGCCGTCTATGTCTATCTGAGTTTCTTCCCTACCGATAACCTCTGGCTTACAGGTGCTTGTGTCTGCATCGAACAGATTGGCTACGGACTGGGGTTCGCCGCTTATACTCTTTACCTCGTTACCTTCTCGCGTGGTGAACGAAGCACGGCGGTATTCTCTATATGTACGGCTGGACAATACTTCGGAGGAGTGATGCTGCCTGGAATGGTCTCAGGACTGATTTCTGAAAACATCGGATATCAGAACTTCTTCCTCCTGGTCATGCTGTTATGTCTCGTCACCTTCGCCGTCACTGCATTCGTAAAAATCGATAATCATGAACAATAAGACTATTAGCGACTCCATTATCAACTACCTCAAGAAAAGGAACTACCAACACATCTGCCTCAAGACGGTCATGTTCGACATGGATGGTGTGCTCTTCGACTCCATGAAGAACCATGCCAGATGCTGGAACGAGGCCATGGCGCATTACGGACTGAACCTACCACCAGAGGAGGCTTACATGCACGAAGGACGTACGGCGACCGGCACTATCAACATCATAAGTCTTCGCGAACGAGGACATGAAGCCACCGAAGAAGAGATAAAAGAAATTTACGCCTACAAAGGGATGCTGTTCAACCAGTGTCCCAAAGCGGAGCGGATGCCGGGTGCATACGAACTCCTACTGAAAGTCAAGGCTTCGGGAGTTACACCAATGGTTGTGACTGGCTCTGGCCAGAAATCACTGTTGGAGCGCTTGCAGACCAATTTCCCCTCCATATTCAGAGAGGAACTGATGGTCACCGCTTTCGACGTGAAAAAAGGAAAACCTGATCCCGAACCATACCTCATGGGACTCAAGAAAGCCGGCAACCTGCATCCCTACCAGTCAATGGTGGTCGAAAACGCCCCACTCGGAGTAAAGGCTGCCGTGGCATCCGGATGCTTCACCATTGCTGTCAACACAGGCCCGCTCCCCGACTCCGCACTACTCGAAGAAGGTGCCGACATCCTCTTCCCATCCATGCAAGCCCTCTGCGACAACTGGCAGACTCTCTTCCAGCTTCTCTCCGCCCCTCCAACCCCACAGCATCTATGAAATCTATAGCATCTATAAAGTCTATAGCATCTATAAAATCTATAGTTGTCAATGGTCAACGTTCAATGGTCAATAGTCAATGGTCAATAGTCAATGGTCAATGGTCAATGATATAATCCATCCGCTCAACACCTCCATCCAACCGCCCGAGCAGTTCACCAACCCCTTCCGCTACATTCCACATCCATTGTGCATGGAAGCTATGAAGGAGCTGCAGCGGTTTCTCAACGCCTCACCTGAATACAGCGAGGAAATCGCATTGGGGAAAATGTTCGGGGTGCTGGTGGTCACTAACAAAGAAGGAGAACTCGGTTTTCTCGCTGCCTTCTCCGGACTGCTGGCCAACAGCAACAACCGGCCTTACTTCGTACCTGCCATCGCAGATATCCTACAACCCAACGACTACTTCAAACAAGGGGAGAACCTGCTAAACCATATCAACCACCTTGTTCGGTCAGTAGAGACTTCCACCGCATACATGTCTTTGAAAAAAGAATGTGAAGAAACGACAAACAAGAAAAACATCACGCTTTCCAATATGAGGAGGGCATTGGCGGAAAGGAAGGCAGAACGGCATCGGCTGCGAGCCGCAGGTCACCTGACAAAAGAAGAGGAGCAACGTCTTATCAAGGAAAGCCAGTTCGACAATGCAGAAATCCGACGTTCCAAAGAGGCTTTGGACAAGGAGTCAGAGGAGAAGAACGCCCCTTTCCTCGGCATCGAGCAACAAATCCTTTCGCTCAAGATTACAAGAAAACAACTATCGGACGACCTGCAACGGTGGATCTTCAATCAGTTCGTCATCGTCAATGCCAAAGGCGAGACAAAGAGTCTGACAGATATCTTCATTGAGACCACAGGCTCTTTGCCACCGGCAGGAGCCGGGGAATGCGCCGCCCCCAAACTGTTGCAATACGCTTTCATGCATGGAATGAAACCACTCTGCATGGCTGAGTTCTGGTGGGGTAAGCCACCTGCCCTACAACTGCGGCGTCATCTCAACTACTACCCCGCTTGCAGCGGAAAGTGCAAGCCTATACTGGATTTTATGCTCCAAGGACTTAATGTAGATGCCCTCAACAACCCGTCAGACCTTTCTGACCCATACCGAGCATCTCTTCCATCAGACCCGTCTATTTCCTCCCTCCCCATCATCTATGAAGATTCATTCATGATTGTGGTCAACAAACCTACCGACATTCTCTCTGTGAAAGGGAAAGAAAAAAGAATATCCATAGACGAACTGCTCACCATCAAAGGCAATGGCCAATGGACACCACTCATCGTCCACCGAATCGACATGGCTACATCTGGTATTCTCATCTTCGCAAAAGACAAAAGAACCCAACAGGCGCTGCAAGCGCAATTCTCCAACCATAAAGTGCAGAAACGCTACAAAGCCATTGTGGAGGGCGACATTACAACTGCGGAAGGTGACATCAACCTGCCTATCAGTCACGATTTCATGGACCGACCACGACAAATGGTGGATCCCGTTCACGGGAAAACGGCCATCACACATTTCAAAGTCATCATGAAGCGCAAGGATGCGAAAGGACAAGTCAGAACTGTGCTGCAACTCTTCCCCAAGACGGGAAGAACACACCAACTGCGTGTCCACTGCGCTCATCCGCAAGGTCTCAATGCTCCTATCGTAGGCGATAACCTCTACGGACGACCCGACGAACGTCTGATGCTGCACGCCGAATACATCGAGTTCACCCACCCATCCACAGGACAACTCATCCACTTCGATGCTCCCGCACCTTTCTGACTTGTCTCCCGTCCACCACCAAGCAACGTTACCAGCATACATGATGGGCTATCATCCTTTTTTCACTCTTTTATTGCTTTTACCGCCAAAAAGATATAACTTTGCACGAAATTTCAAAAACAACCATCTAAATATCACAAATCAATGAATTTTGTAGAAGAATTGAAATGGCGTGGCATGATTCACACTATCATGCCTGGTACTGAAGAATTGCTTGAGAAGGAAAAGCCTGTCACGGCTTACTTAGGCATCGACCCAACCGCCGATTCACTCCACATCGGACACCTCTGCGGTGTGATGATGCTCCGTCACTTCCAGCGCTGCGGTCACAAACCCATGGCCCTTATCGGTGGCGCTACGGGTATGATTGGCGACCCATCGGGCAAAAGCGAGGAGCGTAACCTACTCGACGAGGAGACTCTTCGTCACAATGTGGCTTGCATCAAGAAGCAACTGGCTAAGTTCCTCGACTTCGAGAGCAATGAACCCAACAAGGCCGAACTGGTCAACAACTACGACTGGATGAAGGACTTCACCTTCCTCGACTTCGCACGCGACATCGGCAAGCACATCACCGTCAACTACATGATGGCTAAGGAATCGGTGCAGAAGCGGCTCAATGGGGAGGCACGAGATGGCCTCTCATTCACCGAATTCACCTACCAGCTCCTCCAGGCTTACGACTTCTACTACCTCCATCAGAACAAGAACTGCAAACTCCAGATGGGAGGTGCTGACCAGTGGGGAAACATCACAACAGGTTCTGAACTCATCCGACGTATGAGTGGAGAGGAATGCTATGCCCTCACTTGTCCCCTCATCACCAAGTCCGACGGCAAGAAGTTCGGAAAGACCGAGAAAGGAAACATCTGGCTCAACCGAGAATACACCAGCCCCTACATCTTCTACCAGTTCTGGCTCAATGTGGCTGATGACGATGCAGAGAAGTACATCAAGATTTTCACTTCTCTCACCAAGGAGGAAATCGACACCCTCATAGAGGAGCACAAACAAGACCCAGGCCGACGCGTGCTGCAGAAGCGACTCGCCAAAGAGGTCACCATCATGGTGCACTCACAAGAGGACTACGACATGGCTGTAGAAGCTTCCAACATCCTTTTCGGAAAAGCCACCAAGGAGAGCCTGCTCAAGATGGACGAGCGCACATTGCTCGACGTTTTCGATGGTGTACCGCATTTTGAAGTCGCTCTCGATGATATCAAGGCGGGCATCAAGGCTGGAGACCTCTGCGTGGAGAAAGCACCATGTTTCCCATCCAAGGGAGAGATGCGAAAACTCACCCAAGGTGGTGGTGTGAGCATCAACAAGGACAAACTCGACAACTTCGACCGCGTTATCACCACCGACGACCTCCTCGATGGCAAGTACATCCTCGTACAGAAAGGCAAGAAGAACTACTTCCTACTCATCGCAAAATAAATCCGTCTCTTATATCGTTATCCCTCTATCCCGATATCCCGTTATAACGAAATCCCGAAATAACAAAGCAAAAGAGGGCTTGGCAATCGCCAAGCCCTCTTTTTCATATTGTCAGCGCACTCTCTTACTTGACAGCGGCGCCATTCACGTTGAATTCCTTATCACCCTTGACGATGACAATCTTACCATCGCGCAGTACCTTCTGTACCTTGCCGTTATTGCCACCAGCAATACCAGAAATACCAACAGGGATAGACTCGGCTTTGTAAGCATCGATTGCTGCCTGGTCAGCACCGAAGTAAACCTCGTCGGTTGTAGCGTTCTGGAGCGTCAGCTTGAATACTGGTGTA
>CACYEC010000092.1 GCA_902773225.1 uncultured Bacteroidales bacterium | reverse complement strand
GTATGACAATTGTCACACCAGTCTATGTTTTTCCATGTTCGTGGTCGGAAAGCTTTTGTAAATTTAATTTTACTTAAAACACGAGTATTGTAGAAGTGATTATCTGGGTCAGCCTTATTCAGGACGCCGGTTGCAGCATAGTTCTCTGCACAATGTCCCACTCTATTCCAACATGCGGGATTTGCCCCATATTCGTTGAGTTTTCCCAATCGTGCTATAAGTTCCCTAAAAAGCATAGGGTGGAAATCCTTGGGGGTCGAGTAATCATGATGGTGACCTACTGCGGTCATTTGGTCAAACTCAGCACCAACTGAAACGCTTGGATAATCCTTCCTCTTGCCCCTTTGCCCTCGATATTCATTCAGATGCTTTCTGTAATCCACCTCGTCGTGCATCCGAGCTATTGCGATGAATAATTCATCGTACAAATTCTTATTATGGGAAAGATTCATATAACAAATTCATAATCTCGGCCAAAACAAATAATCGCCAAACTACATAATCCTTTTAACAAACTATAATATTTTCAAAAGCTCTATTTCTCACCCCTTGCTATCATCACAATATCATATTACCAACCCTTCACTCAAAAGCCTCACCAAACACAAAATGTGGCAAGACTTTAAGGAAATGTAGTCATTTTATTTACCACCAAAACTTATCTCGTCGTAAACTCACAGACCAGTGACTTGATGCCGCCAATGCAACCATGGCCTTGAACTTGTCTGTGAACTTCCTTCGTTTTGTTGTCATACGTCAATTGCAACAAACGAAGTAATCCTTCAGTTTTTGTTCTCACAAAACTACTGTTTTTTCACCTTAACTCCTGCTCTCAATTCTAGGATACGTTTAATGACAGATTATTACCTTTCACAATCTCATATTTAATTATTGGCATCAAGAACAATTTTCAATTCTTATCCGCTTTCTCTTCCTCTAATTTCCTCTCTTTCAATATCTGGTCTTCAATATCTTCACCCAACTTATGAAGTTTTATAAAATTGAAAATGTAGTAAACAATTGACGCCAATAAAAAAATTGCACATAGCAAATCCAACGCAGCTGGGAGCTTTTCTATAGTATATGCCTGTGCTGCAATAAAAAGAGCGGTGCTTATTCCGAAAAGCAACATAAAAGAGTTCCTAACCAATTTATATGAGCCACGTATCGACTTCCTGTTGCTCTCCTTTGTCACTTGATCAGTCTTGGCAGAAATGGCAATACTCATCCCTACCGAGAAAATCACCCCAGCAACGGTATATAGAGTGTTCAATACGCCACTATCCACCTCTATCTTGGTGAATATTGAAAGTACGACTGCCACTACAATTGAAAATAGCAGATAGGCTAAAAACTTTTTCCACATAACTCAGCCCCTAATCAGTTTCTTAATCATTTGTTGATAAACTGCTTGTTCCGACACTACACCATTGTCATCACAATCAACCTCAACAACCTCCGTTTTCAGAGCTTGTGAGCCAATTATTTTCTTTCCGTTAGCTTGAAAACGTATCCCATCTGGATTGTCCAGATGCTTTAATATTGTACCTGCCGTCTTACGCTTGTATTCATCCTCATTCATGCTCCTGGGCTTTGAAAATTTTATAACGAGATTTGCTGAGCAGATATTGGCATCCATCAACTCCTTCAGAGAATCCGTGGCTGAGAAAAGGCTGTTCAATACATCACCTGATAGATTATACAATTTCGATTGAAGACTATCACTTGCTGTTGTCTTTTCGCCAACTTTCAAATCGAACGTATTCTCAATCGTTATTTTCTTGATTTCACTGGCAGAAATCTTTTCTTTATCTACAGTCGGTGTGAAACTAATCTCCTCTCCAGAATCTTTTGTATTAAGCAACCAATTCACATAGGTCTCAAAACGGCCAATGCTACTTCTGGAATCCAAGGTTACGATAAGTTTGTCATCTGATAAGCAAAAATAGAAGTAGTCAAGGCAAGTCTTTTCCTTATCTTTCGCATGAGGATTTATCGTACTTACCTTAAACTGATTCTGTTTGAGCATATCCTCGGTAATGATGGGCACCTCCTTACTGTTGACAATACGGAGGTATGTACCTGCTAACATTTTGCCATTGTTCACATTGTCAAAATCAGAAATAAGATCGGACTTATCCGATTCCACCTTGTTGAGGGGCATCAATCTATCAGATGCGGTTGACGAAAGTTTTCCAATCATTCTTCCCACAAGAGAAGTAGATGATGTCAGCCCCGTATAATCTACATCATAGTAGCGAAAAGTTATTGACTTCATTTCTTTTACTTTTCAATAAAACCAATAATTTCTTGAACTGTTCCGTTGGCCATCATATCTTTTATATGCCCAGAAACATATCTTTTCAGTTCATTCGTTTTATTTTTCCAGCCCTTCACCTTCATTTCTTTAGGTATGAGTACATCTATGTTAGGGTTAAAAGTAACGAGTTTAAATTGTGGGTTATTCATTGCACCTCTTAACAGGAAACCTAACATATTCTTTTGATAACTTTCATTATCAAATGAATCTTGGTCACAAACTATCATCACCTTGTCTGTTTCTTCCGCAAAACTAAGAATAGTTCGAGCAACAGCAGGCATTGAGGGGAACCCATTCGACTCTATTATCTTGGGTTTGTTATCTAAACCTTGTTCAAAAATTGCAGATAAGATAACTGAATCTGATTTGCCTTCTACAATACAATACACCATGCTCTCAAATTTTTATTTTCTTTAATGCAACAGGTTTGAAAAAATGGTCACCTCTTTCGATTGCACATCTATATTTTTCAAGAAGCACTTTGACAAAATGACCATTCTTAAAGCAATCTTCTATGTCTTCTTTATCCCATAGCAGTATCGTTTTAGGTTCCAAGGTATCAACAAGCAATTGAGCTGGCCATGTAAAACAGCTTGTTGAGAATATACAACCTATCACTGAAGCGGGACGCCTTAGCAACCTTACTTGGAGCTTTGCTAAAGGTTCTATATCAAGTGCTTTTTTTTTGCCATAATTTTTTGATTCAACCAACACACTCAGATTATCAAGATGAATCGCGCCATCTATTTGTTCAAAAACACCTGCCGAATTTGAAACACAATAAGGATAGGTAACCGTAGCGCCATCAAGCTCGAAGGCTCGGATAATCGAATACTCAAACACCTTTCCAGCATCCCAACCCGGTTGTTTTTTATTCCAAAACCTCTTGAGTTGTTTCAGATTTAGTTTTTGAATTTCACTTTGATATTCTTTTTCTGTCATATTATTTATAACTCTATCTCTACCTTGGCCAAAATAAATTGCTGAAAAACTACCAAACTCCTTACTGCAAGCGGTAAGCGCATAAGCCCTAAGCCTTCACTTCCCTCATCGCCTCCTCAATCTCCTCCAACTTTACTGCTCCACCTCACACTATACACATACTCTGGCATAATGCATCCAAAAACCACCGAGCAGGACTTGGCTTCGTTTTCCATAAACTCGCGCAAGCGGGCAACTAAATCTTTTTCCAAAAACTTAAAACTCCAAACTTTTATACTGACTCTCAACTCTAAACTGATTTATGCTATGCTTGTCGAAGTACTCTACACTGAAGAAAGAACATCTTCCGGCCTCTTTGGCTCGTATGCTCAATCCTTGCATCAAAAAGCACTGTCCTGCTTTTCATCGATTTCAAATTGTGCCACCGACCGATGGGCACACTCACTATCAACCCCTAGTGCCGCAATATACTCCCTCTCATATTGTTACTACTCCAGATAAGCAGAGAATAATTGAAACACCTCTACCTTGTAGTATCCCCCCCCATCCACCACCAGGCTCCCCGTAACCCATCGCGAGGCAT
>CACYEC010000091.1 GCA_902773225.1 uncultured Bacteroidales bacterium | reverse complement strand
TTCTTCGTATTTCGTTCCATACCTCATTTCCAGGACAGGTGCAGAAAGGAAATACTATAAGGAGAAGGGTACGTTTTCTTTTTCCCCTAACTTAATGAACTTAATACAATGAGTACTGCTAATAAAGCAAAAAGTGTAAAATATACTTTTTCTGGTCATGAATCATTTCCTTGCAAGTCACTTTGGCTGAAGAAAGGATATGATTTTGTCGTGGCTGGAAATGATTTTAATAGTCCTGAAGCTGTGATTGGTTTGGGAGTTGGCAAAAATATGGTTGCCTCCATTCGGTTCTGGCTTAAGGCTTTTGGTATTACAGAGAATGACAAGATAACGTGGATTGGTGAATATCTCTTTGATGATAATAAGGGTAAGGATAAATATCTCGAAGATATTGCAACATTGTGGTTGCTTCATTTTAACTTAGTGTTCACAGAAGAAGCAACATTGTATAAGATGTTCTTTTGTGGTGTTCAGAGAGAGAGAAGCCATTTTGAGCGTGATCAGGTTTTAACCTACGTAAAGCTTAGAATGGCAGAAGCAGGTAAGATGACGTTGTTCAATGAGAATACTGTAAAGAAGGATGTTGGGGTATTGCTCCAGAATTATAGTCTACCTCGAAAGCCACTATCAAATGAAGACTTTTCTTCACTATTAATTGATCTTGATATGATACGCCAGAGTTCAGAAGGAAAAGGATATTATTTCAATGTCGATGGCAAGCGCAGGGTGACGAAAGAAATCTTTCTATATGGCTTGTTGAAGTTGAAAGAAGTTGAAGGCGACAACACTATTCCTTTTGATACTATACAAGAAAGAATAGGACTGGTATTCTGTATGCAGGACTATGAGACAATTGAAATGCTAAAGCAGTTAGCTAACGATTATAGCCATTATTTAGCATATAGTGATGTGGCTGGTATCAAACAAGTTCAGTTTACTAAGGACTTGGAAGTAAAACAGGTTTTAGATAATTATTATGGCACGGACATTTAGTTTATCCGCAAATATAGAGTATGGTTTTGCAGAGGGGGCACAATATCTTGTAACACCTAATGCGCAAAATGCAATTCACAACATAGTGAATGATTATCGTTCTGGCATTCATTCTTTCACTATTATTGGCTCTTATGGAACAGGTAAATCAAGCTTCTTGCTTGCTTTAGAGGCAGACCTGAAGAAGACTGGTAAACAGAAGTATCTATTGGATGCCAAAAATCTCTCGAATGCTAAATCGTTTGAGATTATGAACATAGTGGGTGACTATGCAGAAATGTCAACTTTGCTGAGCAAAGCCCTGAATGTGGAGGGTAACACTTCCAGTATTCTTGACAGTTTGAAGGATTATTATTCGAGATGCCAGAAAAAAGGCAAGTTCTTGCTGATAGTGGTTGATGAATTTGGTAAGGTATTGGAACATGCTGCCAAGAACAATCCTGAAAAAGAGTTATATTTTTTACAGAAGTTATCTGAATTGGTGAATGTTCCAAATCGCCAGATGATGCTTCTTACCACACTTCACCAGAACTTTGGTGCTTATGCAAAAGGGTTAACAGAGGAACAAGCTAATGAGTGGACAAAGGTAAAAGGTCGTTTTAAGGAAATTACCTTTGTGGAACCAGTCGAGCAATTGTTACATCTGGCATCAGTACAGTTGAAAGAAGATAATAAGACTACTTCTAATACAAACATCAAGCCACTATATAAGTTGGCAAAGGATACAAGATACGTTTCTAAAGATTTCCCTCTGGAAACTGCTAAACAACTATATCCTTTGGATCTCTTCTCTGCCTACACAATTACAACAGCTATTCAACGATATGGCCAGAATGAACGTTCCCTTTTTACATTCCTGGCAGCAAAAGGAAGTAATTCGATTTCAGAATTTAAACCTATAGAGCATCAGACATACAACCTCCAAAAAGTTTATGACTACGTACTCTACAACTTCTACTCTTATTTGAAAGACGCCAATGCCGACTCCATGAGTTGGAGCACTATTCAGGTATCTATTGAGCGAGTGGAAGGTCAAGATTGGGACAGTAAAGAAGAGATGCTTCATGCAGTGAATATAGTAAAAGCCATTGGTCTTTTGAATCTCTTCGGTACTGCAAGTTTCAAACTAACGGTTGAACATTTGACTGAATATGCAAAAGAAGCAATGGGGATTGCAAACGCAGCAGATGTTATACAGAAGTTGACAGTTAAGAAGATAATCCGATATGCAGTTTATAAGGAACGTCTTATGCTCTTTGAGGGAACAGATGTTGACCTTGAAGCAGAAATACGTGAAGCAGGGATGATGGTGTCACGTCCAGTGACTTTCGTTGATGAATTGAATGTGTTTTTCAATCGTAGAATATCTCCTGTAAAGGCTCATTTCTATCAAAAAGGTACACCACGTTACTTTGACTATATGGTTTGCGAAGGGCCACAGAATGCAGTACCCACTGGTGATACTGATGGATATATTGAACTGATTTTCTCTACTCATAATAAAGCACTTGAAGAGATTAAGGAATTCAGTTCTAAAACAGATCATGCACTGATATTTGCTTATTTTACAAATACGGAGGACATTATAGAACACCTCTATAACATCAAAAAGTACATGTATCTGTTAGAGCGTGTTCTTGACAAGAACGACAGGGTGGCTGTGACAGAAATTCAAAAACTGAAGGAGTATGAAGAGACCTTGTTAAACAAGGCAGTTAGCGATAATCTCTTTTCATACAAAAACAGAGTCCTATGGATTTATAATGGCAAAGAACAAAAAGTGAAATCACACCGTGACTTCAACCAATTGCTATCAAGAGTCTGCAATGAGGTATATAGCAAGACACCTGTGATGAACAATGAACTCTTCAATAAACATAAACTCAGTGGCACAATAGTATCTGCTCGCAAGAGTTATCTTACTTATCTGACAGAGCATTATTCAGAGAATGGAATGGGTTTCCCTGAGGACAAATTCCCACCAGAAAAGACGATTTACGCTTCATTATTATTGAATACAGGACTTTACCAGAATGGGGATTTTGCAGATGCTCCAACCAACAAGGGCTTTATACCATTATGGGAGGCTTGCGAAGAATTCTTGCAAAGTTCAGAGAATAAGGCAAGAAAGATTTCTGAGCTGATAAAAATACTATCTGCACAGCCTTATAAACTAAAGCAAGGATTTCTCGATTACTGGATTCCCACCTATCTCTTTATAAAACGTCAAGACTTTGCCCTATATGATGCATTAAAAGGAGCATTCATGCCTAATGTGAATATGGAGTTCTTCGATTTGCTCCAAAAGCATCCAGGCGATTTTGAAATCAAGAAGTTCGCTGTTGATGGTGTGAAATTGGGATTCTTCAATCAATATCGTCGTTTCATTAATCTGGGCGATGAATTCACTATCACTAACGCCAGTTTTATTGAGACTATCAAACCTTTCCTCAGTTTCTATATGAGGTTAGATGAGTACACTAAGCATACTCGCAAATTTGATCATGAGTCAACTATGAGATTCCGTGATGTGCTTGCTAAGGCGAAAGACCCAGAGAAAGCTTTCTTTGAAGATTTGCCAGAGGCTCTTGGATTCTCACAGGAGAAACTGAAACAAGAAGAGTTTATTAATGAATATGGTAAAATCATTCAGCGAGCTATCAAAGAGTTACGTTCTTGTTACTCTCAGTTGATTGATCGTATCGAAAAACGCTTGGTTGAAAAGTTTGGCTTGAAGAGTTACGATTATTCAGAGTACATCATGGAGGTTCGTGAGCGACTGGCTCATGTGAAAGATTATCTACTAACAGGAAAACAACGTGAGTTCTACCACCATGTGATGACAGAATACGACAATCGCACTCTTTGGTATCAATCAATCTGTTACACCATTCTTGAACAGCGCCTTGATGCATTGAGAGACGAACAAGAAGACAAGTTGGCTGAAGATTTGGTATATCTGTTCAGAGAATGTGAGAAGTACTCTGATATATCCCAAAAGGTGGATGATTCTGAAAAGAACGAAGCTTATTCCTTCGATATGGTGACCAACAAGGGAACCAACATAAGGACTAAGACATACGTGCTACCAGAAAAGGACAAGTCTAAAGCTGATGACCTCGAAAAGAAAATCAGCAAACTGCTTTCTGGTGACAACAATATCGATGTTTGCACTCTGCTGTCGATACTCAATAAGAAGATGAACAAATGACAAAAGTAAGACATATATTAGGCATATCAGGTGGTAAGGACAGCGCTGCCCTCGCAATCTATCTGAAGAAGACGTACCCATCGTTGAAGATTGAGTACTACAATTCAGATACTGGTTGTGAGTTGGCTGAAACAGAAACGCTTATTAATCGTTTAGAAGCCTATTTAGGTAAGATAGAACGTTTAAGAGCAGCAGAAGGTAGCCCTGAGCCAACACCTTTCCATCATTTTTTGAAAGCGATGGGTGGTTTTCTGCCTTCGCCACAAGCTCGTTGGGGTACCAAGAAGATGAAGCTTGATAAGTTTGAAGAATATGTGGGCGATGACTATGCTGTTTCATACGTTGGTATTCGTGGCGATGAGGACAGAGACGGATATATCTCCTCAAAACCCAATATTCAGGCGATCTTCCCATTCCGTAAGAACATCTGGAGTATCGATGTCATTAACAAGTTTCTGCATAATGAGAATTTAGACCAGATAGTGGAGATTTACGAAAGGCTATGTACAGAGGGGTTCCTTCACGATGAAATATTGGAAACAGTGAGGAAGCCGATTACGAAGCAGTTCTACTATTCAAAGAAGATGAATGCATTGCTGGATTACGACATCAAGCTGTTCAATCATGCTGTGTTCGAGTTTTTGAAAACGACAGATTATCCAGTGGGTAAGCTTGATGACTTCCCACTGCTAGATAATACAGACATTTTGGTGAAGGACGACATTTTCCGCCTGTTGAGAGAAAGTGGCGTTGGTGTACCAGCCTACTACGAGGAGATTCCTTTCGAGGTTGATGGCGAAAAGGGCACCTATTGCCGCAGTCGTTCTGGTTGCTACTTCTGTTTCTTCCAGCAGAAAATAGAATGGATATGGCTCTATGAGCAACATCCTGACCTCTTTAAGAAGGCGATGGAGTTTGAGAAAGATGGTTATACGTGGTATCAGAATGAGAGTCTTGCTGACCTCATTAAACCAGAGCGCATACGCCAGATAAAACTCGATATCATCCGTCGCCAGAAAGAAAGCAAAGCCAACAACAAGGGTACCACCCTTGCAGAAATACTTGGCGACGATATTATGTGTGCGAACTGCTTTATATAAACGCTTATGCTGTACGAGGTAGATTGGGCAGAGGATGGAA
>CACYEC010000090.1 GCA_902773225.1 uncultured Bacteroidales bacterium | reverse complement strand
GTTAACCTTAAATCTAATACTATGAAAAACACGATGCAAAATTAATCAATAAATGAATAAAATGCAAGTTTGTGTGCGAAAACATTTCAAAAATATGCATTTTCTTGATGTATATCAATAATAAAGTGCAAAATCATTGATTTTTTCATCATCATCACAAGGAACTATCGTGAGGGATAGTGTCAACGCACACAATCTTTTCCTTTTCCAAGTCCATCTCCAAGAATCGGTAGTCCATGTTCCAATCGTCTATGCCTCTACGGTTCATTGTCCATCATCGGAATCGTTTCAGGTCAGCCCTACGTTGTTTCACTTCACTCTACCACCCTTCAGCCAATGCTTTTTGTAGTAGTCCTCCTCAAGAGCGCTGACGATAACCCCTTTTGACGTGCTGGCATGGATGAATCGTCCGTTTTTCAGATAGATGCCTACATGGCTTGCTTTTCTTGTACTGGAGGTGGAAAAGAAGACGAGGTCGCCCTGTCGGAGAGCGTTTCGTGAGATGTGGTGACAGTCGTGCTGATAAATATCTGCACTGCTGCGATGGAGTCCTCGTTTATAAACCTGCAGATAGATAGCAGAGACCATACCTGAGCAATCGGTACCCTTTCGGGTATTTCCTCCATACCGATATGGTGTACCCATCCATGACGCGGCCTCTATCATCAATTGGAAGTTGTCTTCTGGTTCAACGTCCATGCCGAGTTTGAGTCCTGCCCGTGCCAGTTGGCGGTAGTCGATGCCACTGTCATGACGTGAGGACCGGCAAGAAGTGAGCGCTCCTAATGCCAATATGATGATGAACAAGAAAGGCGCTTTCAATAGGCGTTTTACCTGACAGACATGCATATCAGAGTTCACTGGTGTTCTGTCCCTCGACAACATAACCCGACGCGGGATCGTCCACCTCGATTTCTATGCTCTTGATTTCCGCCGATGCAACGTTTGCGCCGATAACCTCTCCGCGGAAATAGGCATCAATCTCAGCTGTGAGGTTGGCATATTCCTTCGGGTAGTCCTTGAGGATGATGCCATGCTCGAGCAGTGTGATTCGCGAGCAGATATCGATGGTGTGTGTGAGGTTGTGACTGGAGATGAGAATTGTAGCACCAGTCTCCTTATTGTATTGCTCAAGTATATACTTGATAGCGATTTGGGAACTCGGGTCGAGGAAATTGAAGGGTTCATCGAGGATGAGAACCTGAGGGTTGTTGATCATGGCACCGATGATACCAACCTTTTGCTGGTTTCCAGCCGACAGGTCGCGTATGAGTTTGTTTTGATTGAGCACCTCTCCGTTCATGAAGTGCTCAAACTTCATCAGTCGTTGGTCTATTTCTTCCCGACCGATGCCACAGGTTTTACCGATGAAATAGAAATACTCTTCCGGGGTGAGGTAGTCGATGAGGAATCCATTGTCGATATAGGCACCAGTGAAGTCCTTCCAGTCCTCGCATTTAGATGTGACGTATGAGACCATGTTTCCGTCGATGTCGCCCGACATGGTTGCTTCTCCCGAATCAGGTTTGAGAAGGTCGAGGATGATGCGGAAGAGAGTCGTCTTTCCTGCTCCGTTGTTACCGACGAGTCCAAGGAGGTCGCCAGAATGAATCACGAACTGGTTGATGTCGAGCGCCACAGTGGTGCCGAAAGTTTTTCTGACGTTGGTTACAGTTAAGTCCATAATGTTTGATATGCTTTTCTATATGATTTCAAATAAGTTGAACAACTTGGATTAAGATTTCCTTGTGCTTCGGAATCCCTCCATATTCTCGTATCTCCGCGCGAGGAAGCGCTTATAGATGTTTCTGAGCCACAGGGGATGGAGAGCGGTTCCGACAAGTCCGAGGACAAGCATCACAAGTGGTGCTCCCACCTTGTTGTCACCGAAAGCGACAACCAATCCATACATGATGAACATAGGCAGGAAGAGAGCGGCAAAGGACATGATGACTTGAGTCTTGGAACCTCTCATGTTGTTTTTCCCTGTGACTTTGTTGTTGAGGTCGATGGTCGTGTTGTTATACACAGCCAGTTGGAACAAGAATGGGAAAATACATCCAGAAGTGAAGAACATGGAACCAGCGATGTCGAGCAAAG
>CACYEC010000089.1 GCA_902773225.1 uncultured Bacteroidales bacterium | reverse complement strand
GGCATATTCACGTTAGGCTCGAACGTCAGCATCTGGTTGTTGAAGATGTTGCGTCCGAAGACCTCGCTCTCGTCTTTGAAATAGTTCTGGTAATAAAGCAGTGAATCGATATCAAAAAAATCTATCTCGCCATTGATTTCATCCAGTTGGTCGTCTCTGCTCACACGTCGCTGGTTGATTTTGGTACGGTCAACCATATAATTATTACGACGCTGGTTCTCTTCGCCTTGTATCTCTTTTCCGGATCTTGTGCGTACTCGTTGCTGCCGCTTACCTTCGCCAGTGAGGTCAACGGCACCCATTTGCTCTTGCTGGGCCTGGAATTTTTTCCTGACGCGACGGAGTTGCTGGGTGGTCACACCTTTCTGAAAAAGTTTGGTCGCAATGGTCTTTTGGTCAACACCTTTTTCCTGTTGCTCTAACACAAAGTCGATTACCTGGTTGTCTGTCATGGTCTGGGCGAACGACATGTGGCTCACAGAGATGAACAGCAATAACAAGAAAGTAATTCTATATCTCATTTGTCCGTTTTTGTTTTCAGTTATCAAACATATTTGCAGTATAAATACACAAAATGCAAAATTATTAAAAAAAAGTCGTTTTTCAATGCTTCCAAGTTAAAAAAAGGACTAAGGAAGCAAAAAAACAACAAGAAACATCCAACGGATGGATTATTTGAGTTCATCCACCAGCACAGAAATCACCGCTGTGGGTCTGAACTGTCGGTATTTCTCAAGACATAACGGCTTCAGCCGATTAATTTGCTCAGGACGGTCGGCTATATCCTTCAATGATTGGCAAAGCGCATCGAAGGATCCGAATTCATATCCTATGCCTGTCTTCCCTTCATCGATGACATCACCAAAACTCTCCCAACGCGATGCCAGCACAGGAAGAGCTGCAGCGTAGGCGTCAATGATGGTGCCTGGCACACCCTCGGTATAGAACAATGTGGGAAATACAAGGAGAAAATAGTCCTGAAGCGCATCGATGGTAGCATCGAAGGGCACTGCGCCAGCATAATGCACAGCGCTCGAAAAACCTTTCTTCAAGCCGTCGAACCATTCCTGCTCATCAGGCCACACAGGACCATAAATATCAAGGGTAAAAACCTCACTCCCCCTTTCGGCATTGATAAGATCCACAGCACGAACGATATCCTCCATTCCTTTCTGCTTCATCACCCTGGAGAAGGTGCACAAACGCAAGGGATAGCAAGGGGCAGGACAAGGTATTTGGAGCGTTACTGCTGGCAAATCCTTGCAATTGGGCATCAGAACTGTATTAGTAAATCCACTCTCACCCAACTGCCGCATCATGGTAGAGGTCTCACAATAGATGGTATCGACAGATGCCGACAAACATCTCTTCAGCAAGAATTTGGTGCGTACATACTTGGGCAGCCACCCACCTATGACCACATAGTGAACCTTGCAGTCATGGAAGAACAGCCGAAGAAAAGAAAGGATGAAAGTGATGACCCGAACCCCCTTATAAGCAGGAAGGATAACAAGGTTATCGTTACGGCGCAAGGCTTGCGTCAGCAAAAATGGCAATCGGAAAAGGGATTTGACACCGCCACAGGTGTCGATTTTGGTGATGTTCTCCGTTCCAAGCATTTGTTCAAGTGCCTCTGTGACAACCTTCGTCTTAATGGTCTGGCCGTTGAGTTTGTTCTCCCCAAAGGCAAAATGTCCACAGATACACAACTTGAAACGTTCTGCCATCTTGTCTTAGAATTTCTTCCAACCGACAACCGCCAAGATGGTTTTGGCTATGATTTTCATGTCAAGCCACAAAGAGCGGTTCTTGAGGTAGTCAAGGTCCATATCAAGGCGCTGGAGCATCTTCTCCATGCTGTCGGTGTAGCCATTGTAAAGGGTGGCCATCGACGTGACACCGGGGCGGCTGCAGAAGAGCTTTTCATAGTCGGGGTTCTCTTTCATAATCATGTCGATGAAGTACTTGCGCTCTGGCCTGTAGCCCACAAAAGACATGTCGCCAACAAGCACATTCCACAATTGAGGTAGCTCGTCAAAATGATGAACCCTAAGGAACTTACCAACCTTAGTCAGGCGGTCATCGTCCTGCTGGGCCAACTGGGGAACTCCGTTGTCCTCAGCGTCAACCACCATCGTGCGGTACTTGTAAATCATAAAGGGCTTACCATGAAGACCTATACGCTCCTGGCTATAAATGACCGGTCCCTTGCCGTCAATTTTCTGGACAATGTAGATAATGAGGTAGATGGGCGACAGCAATAGCAGGCCAAGAAAAGAGCCAACAATATCTACCGTTCTTTTGACACCTTTCTGGAAATCACCCATAGCATCAATATTCGCTGTATTTTTTACCACGCTCATCTGAGTAGAAGTATTGCTGTTCCTATAACCGTCACTGTATGTTAACGTTTTTGCAACTGATCGACGAAATGCCATATTAATATAGTATTGTCTTCAAAGAGAGAACGCTCTTTTTGGTAAATCCATCAATATGATGTTACTTATATAACGTGATGT
>CACYEC010000088.1 GCA_902773225.1 uncultured Bacteroidales bacterium | reverse complement strand
TTTTCGGGTTTGCCAGGCAGTTCGCGACCGTTGAGATCGTAGTAACGGTGGGTGCCGTCGTTGTCGATGGTCTCGATGGTGTCGATGTCTGTGGCATCCTCCAGCATCATGCTGACGCGGTCGTTGGCGTGGATTGAGCTTGGTAGCAGGTATGCTCTGAAGGACAGTATTGTAGCCGCTTTCTCCGCCTCCGTTGAGTTGGCTACGGGATGCCAGTCGCCGTCGCTCTGCAGGATGTATGCACCACGTTCAGCGGCCGTCTCGTTGTCGATGGCATCGAATGTGCCACGCAGCGAGTACCCCACTCCATCTACCTGCTGTCCGTAAGTGTTGCCACCACTGGCAGGTATGGTCTGAGCGATGTCGGTATTGAGTGTGGTGGAGTTCTTGCGCAGTCGCTTGTTGCCCACCACCTTGATGAGGTAAGGCTTCATGGCCTCCAACTCTCCCGTCACCTCCTTGAACACCAACGAATTGCCGTCTCTGTCGCTCAAGGTGTAAGCTCGGGCGTAAGCAGGCACGTTCATCTTGTAAGGCACGCACATTGTATATGGTATTGCCGATGTAGTCAGTACGCGAGAGTTTTCAATCATGTCGGCCTTGAACTCAGTAGGCACCATGTAGTTGAGCGTGTCCACCATTCGGTATGCCTTGGCATGCATTTCGTTGCCCATTTCGCAGACGATGTTGGTGCCATCGCTCTCTCCATAAGTTTCGGGCACATAGACGAGTGTCTTCTGCGTGTCGATACCCAGTTTCTTCAGTCCGTCGCCATGCAGGCCAGCCACAATCTCAGTGGAGTCGCAAGCCTGGAAGTCAACGTAGCGTAGGTTCTTGGCATTCTCAAAGAGCCCTTCCTCCATGCCCCTGAGCGTGACTGGGAGGCTCACCTGTTCCAGTTTTGTCAGCGGTGCCAGTGTCTCCTTGCTGAGTGAGTCAATAGAGCTGAAGCTGAGCATGGAGAGGTCTTTGACATCCGGGTGCGACTTGAACCAATCGTTGACAGAAGTGATGGTGGCGATATCGTCGGTTGTGCCAACGGCATGGGATGCGAAAGCGCAGAAAGATTCGTCATCATCGAATGCTCCCATGGAAATATTGTTGGTACGCTGCCATGACGACCCCGTGTAGTCGTCGTCAATAATGTACTCTCTGTAGAGTGACGGACGGACATAGAAAGCATCGAACGTCGGGTTGTAGTTATTGCACAGCCACCGCCATACAGCCCATTGGGTGCCGATTTCCACTTTCTTCTTCGCAAGGATGTACATACGAGTGAGCGAGACATTGTCGTCGAGTGCATTCCAGTTGAAATACTCCATATCGTCGCCGAGAACCAATTCCTCCAGATTCTCGCACTCCTGCAGGGCTCGTCTGAGCACGGTCTTGCAGGTCTTGGGCAGTATGAGGGTCTTCAGGCTGTAGGCTTTAAGGAATGCCTGTACTGGCAGTTCATCATTGTCGATTGAACCCACATGTCCAGTAACTACTTCACCTTCGATGAATCGTCCATAGTCGTCCTTGACGATGTTGGCATCGTAGAGGTCGAGATACTCCAAGTGTCCCGCATTGTTACGTGAATAAGTCCAAGGGCAATAACCTGCCAGGTAGCGCAGCAGGTCGAAGTCGGTTGATGAGATGGGACCTATCACCTTCAGTCGTGTGATGCCACCGTAGTCACCCCTGACTCCAGTCAGCATCTTTGAGGCGAAATCCCGCCTATATGGTCGTTCTGCTTCCAGTCCCAGAGCCTCAGCCAGCGTATTAGGCTCATGAACGGTTACCACTTTAATTTCGCCGCCTATGTAGAACTCTTGGTCAGCATTGATATGGTCAGCATACTGTGCCCACTTCTCTTTGTAACGCTTGCTCATGCTCTTAGGCACGAGGATGCGGAAGTCGCTGGGCAAGCTCTCGAAGGCATCTGCTGCCAGTTCAGGTACGCTGTCGCAATAGACGTAGATGGTGTCGAGTTTCGAGCAGTTCTCGAAGGCTCTGGCGCTGACAGACTCCAGCGAGTATGGCAGTGTGATGATTTCAAGGTTTCGACAATCGCGGAATGAATTGTCGCCCAGCGTCCGTACGTTCTCGAAGAGTTCGAAGTCCTTGAATCGGCGCAGTTCTTGTTGATTGTTGAAGATGCCTTCCACGTCGGTGAGTTTAGCATGTCCGCTTGGGAAGAAGTGTCCCTTCTCTGCCAATATCTCAGTCACGATGTCCTCTTCAAAGAAAGAAGAGATATTTCGAGCCCGCCGGTTCAGGTAGGTCTGGTTCATGTAATCTCCAGTTTGAGCTGCTTTGGTATATACCTGCATGATGGTTTGTCCCCAAGGATCCTTGCATTTGCTCTGTGCGGGGGAGTCGGTGAAGAACACCAGTTCCTCCAGCGGATAGTCGAGCAAGCCCGTACTGTATGTTCTTTCGTCATAGTGCTGCAGACTAGCTGTGATGGCTACACTCTTCAATTCGTTGCAGCCGGCAAAGATGTGTGTGTTGATAGCTGTGAGGCTCTTGGGCAGAATGACGGACTTCAATGCCGTGCAGTTGTAGAAAAGGAATCTCGGCAGCACGTTGTTGTCGGTGATGTCCATCCATCCGTTGCTCATGAAGGTCATGGGAAGATTGAGGTAGTGCGCCTTACAATCCGAGTCCTCCACGATGCTTGCTCCATTGAGATTGAGGTGTTGGAGCTTGCCGTCGGTGGCCTGCCCTCCTCTCATGTATCCGTTGTTTCCAGCGAGGTATCGGATGACCCAGAGATCGAGGTCGTTGAGTGGTCCGCTGACCGTGAGCGAGTCATATTTCGCGTAGTTTCCGTGGAGGCGGTAAGGTTCGTCGCCGGCATGCAGCCCCGAATAGCTCCATTCAACTTCGAGCCCCAGTTCTTCGGCGAGTGTTCCTGCAGTCTTCACGTCCACCACCTTTCTGATTGGATTTTCAGTTTCAGTGACGATATAGTCCTTATACTCAGCCCAAGCCTTGATGTAGTCGTTGAAGCTCTCTGTCGGTACGACGATTTTGAGTCCGTCGTTCTTTGTGAACACGTTCGCTCCAATTGTTGCAGGCTTCTTGCCGTGCACGATGATTGTCGTCAATCCAGTGCATCCACTGAATGCATCTTGTTTGATATTCTCGACCGCCTCTGGTAACTCGATTTCCCTTAGTCCTTTGCATCCATTAAATGCCGAATCGTAAATTGTCTTGATGGTAGAAGGCAGTACGATGTTGGAGAGCTTAGAGCAGTCGCGGAACCAGTTGATGCCCACATAATCAAGCTTCACGACCTCAAAACTTTTGAATTCGCTAAACGACAGGATGTCGTCTTTGTATTCCGTGAACCTTGTATTGAGAACGGAGAATCCTTGCCCTCCAATACGTGCCAGGTCGCAGTATCCTTCCCATTCAGAAGGTGAGCAACAAGGGGTATAGTATCTCCATTTCTTCAATGCTTTCTGCACTCCCTCATCAGCAATGGGAATGATGCATGGCAGGAATCGTTCTTTATATTTCGCCCAAGCCGTATCAGCTTCGAAACTGGGCAGTTGCTGCGGCATCATCTTGATGATGCAGTCAGGCGATCCGTCGAACATACCTTTTCCAGGTCGCACCTGTGTGGGTGTGAGCGGTTCGAGATGGTCTGTTCCATCGGTCACGCAGTAGATCATGTCGATGTTCTTGAGGTTCTTGCAGTTGATGAAGAGAGAGTCACCGAGCGTCATGTTTAGTTTGGTGTAGGCATCTCCTCCGATGAGATCCCAGAAAGACACCGTCTTCAGGTGTTCGTTGTTTGCGAACGCTTTCTTGTTTGCATAGTCGAGTTGGTAGTTGTTGTACGAACCTATATCGTTGAACAGAGCCATGCTTCCTTGGTGTTTGTCGAGGAAATCATTGTTGGCAGAAATTACAGCAAGGTGTGTGATGGTGTGTCCACTCACCCTTTCCTCCCTCTTGGAAGAGTTGTTCAAATAACTGTATGTATAGTTGGCACCGTATTCAGAGAACACAGTGGCTAAATGCGGTGTCTCATAGACGAAGAACCGCTTGTACTTGCTCCAAATCTCGTCGTCGAGGAAGTCCTGCTTGCGGTCTTCGGGGATGATAATCTGTAGTTTCGTAGAGTCGCAACCAGCGAAGATGTCGTTTCCTCCGAGGATGAAGTTCTCAGGTCCGAGTCCCCGGTATTCGTTCTCTTCCGTAGGAATACCCTGTGGATGCACCTTGTAGAGCAGGCTGAAACGCCTCAAGTTGGTACACCCAGCGAACGCCGAGTCAGGGATGGTCAGCAGCAATGGGGCGTAAGTGGAATTTCCGTTATATGGTGTTTCTGCAAAGTTGATTTCCTCCAGGGTCTTGTTTCCTTGGAAAGCACTTTTCTTTATGGCCACCGTCCTGTAGTTGTAGAAAGTGCCGATGTCGTTATAGATGGTGTAGCTCTTCTTTTGAGTTGCCGGTTTAGAGACATAGACCTGGTAAATCAGTTTCTTGTCGGGCGTATAGATGAGCGTGTTGTCGTAAGTGACGTCGTGGATTCTTGCCTTGAAGTTCTCTGTCAGTCCTCTTTGGAATTGATCTTCGGTCATGTCGGGAGCAGATGACAAGTAAGAACCGTAAGCGTCGCAAATGGCTCTGTTGATGACAGGCAGAACTGAATTGCCCACGACCGTTGGGTACTGCTTGAGAAAAACTGCGTAGAATTGGTTCCATTTCGCCGTTACTGGCAATGCGTTTCCATTAATGGAAGAAGTCAGAAAATGTTCGGCATTCCTTTTGGCACATTGTCCTACAAATAGTCTGATTTCCGCATCGTCTGTAATGAGTTTCTTAGCATTTGCTGTCCATGCCAGATTGTGTCCGCTTTCGAATTGTGCCTTGTCGAGTATGCCTTTCTTTATCAGTTGCTGTATATCGGCAGAACCTTCGCCACCACGTAAGAATGTGTTGTTGGGATTCAGTTTAAGAATGTCGTCAAGTTTGCTTAAGTCATTATTAATCAGTTGGTTTCCTGGCTCGCATAGTCCATCGTAGATTGTTTTTGCGGCGGCGTTTCCGTTAGCAGCGTTTGTAGCCGCTGTTGAATACTCTGTAAACTTTTTCCATATAGCCTTGACAGCAGGTATCGAGTTCTTGATCATCATGTACAATGAGACAGCCTCAAAGACTTTGACGGGGACGTTCCACCACGAAAGGTTTTGCGTCACGTAGAAGTTGGCTGAGGCATTGTTGACTACCTTGGAAGCATAGTCATACACCAGGTCGTTCTGTGTGACGGGATTCCAGGTGGTGGGTTCGTATTCCCGTGCTTGGATGTAAGTGAGGTATTGCGCCCAGTTGGGGTCGTTGATGAAGTCGTGGTAGAGTTCAGGCGAGACGATGATTTTGAAGTCTGTGGGAATGAATGATGCCGTTTCAAAGTTGACAGGTTCACCATCTTTAGCCACTCCGAAGATATTGTCGCCTGGAACGATGTCTTTGGGACCCAACACTTCCCAGTGGTTGTCTCCGTCTTCCACATAGTAGTACATACGCAGTTCCTTGAGGCTGTCGCAGTTGGCGAAAGCGCCGTTCTGTATGACCATCTTGATGTCGGAATAGCTGTTAGACGAACGACCATTGGTCTGCCAGAACTCAATGGCTCTCAGGTTCTTGCTTCCTTTGAACGCATTTCGTCCAATGGCGATGGTCTTGTAGTTGTAGTAGGAACCAGGGTCGTTGTAGATGCGCATCACCCCGTTGTTTGAACCCAGATAGCTGTCGTCTGCTCCCACCACCTCTGTGTACCAGATGTTCTCATCGGAGTTGCTGAGCAAGTTGCTGACAGAGAAGTCCTCATAGTCGGCGTTCCAGTATTGGAGTGTCTGCATGAGTGCCTCATGCCCCGTGGAGTCGTTCTTCAGCGCTTCGCCAGCAGTGTTTCGTACGTATGTGTATCTGGCTCCATTGACGGTCATATCCACATTGGTGTGGTTATAGACGAATATGCGGGTGTTCACATCCTTCCATGTGGCACTGGAGAGGAAATTCTGATACTCCCCGGCATCGGTGCTGAACCAAGCCTGTGTAGAGCCTTTGAACACGTCGCTTGCCACATACCCTACCTGGTCGGGACGCAGTGCCTCCCAGTGGTTGTCGCCTCGTGTGGTGTATTGCATCATCTTCACCTCGGTCAGGTTGGGGCAGTCGGCGAAAGCCTCTTCACCGATGATGAAGTCGAAGTCGCACTTGGTGTTGTAGTTGTTGGCGTCTGTGTCCTTGAAATAGAGGGTCTTCAGTTCTGTGCAGCCCTTGAAGGCCCCGGGAGCGATACAGCCCATGAGCGAGTGGTCGCGCCAGTCGCCTACAAGGTCATTGTGGATTTGCGCGCCGTCAGAAGGGATTTTTCCGCCAACCCAGCCCACAACGGCGGTGACATAGACTTCAGTGCCATTGATGTTCCTCACGAGCCAACCTTTATTGTCAATGTAGTAGCCTTTCTGAGCGCAGTACGAATCGGAGAAGTAGAGTCTGTAGTCTTCGACTCCCAAGTAGCGGTAGCGTGTGCCGTCCATTGTGCGTTCCATTTTTGCCTTGGGCATAGAGGTGGCGTTGTGGAGGACGGGGATGCCGAGGATGTCGCTGATCTGATGACGTCCATTCCGTTCCCAAGGGTTGGTGAGATGGCAATTGGTGTAACTATCCCAATGATCAAAGGGCATATCATCAGGAGTCGACAGCCAAATCCATGTGCCGTTCTTGTAGTAGGTCTTCCCATTGAAAGTGATATCGTTGCCAGACTCAACAGAATATGTGCAGTCATCGGGCAGTAAGACATCGGAGAAGACGCCCTCGCCCTGCTGCACACCAATGGTTTGCGTGTAGTAGCATTCCTCCATCGTGCACGTCACGTTGTCCGGCAAGCGGACGAAAGTGGCGCCACCGTTGATGCGGATGGTTTCCGATGGGCTCATGAGGCAGTGTTTGAAAATCACGGGGATATGGGCAAAGCCCACGATGCCTGATGAGCGGTTTGCAGAAATATAGCCAGTGAAAGAACACTGCTCTATCGTGGGTGAGGCCTTGCACGTACTACTGACCACACCAACAAGGCCGCCGTAGGTAGCATCGTCGAAGAGGTCGGAATGGGCGTACAGTTTATTGCTCACATGGCAGTTGTAAATAGTGGTAGGCTCGTTGCCGTCGATGAAGGAAGCGATGCCGGCGGCGAACTTTTTCTTACTGAACACGCGGCCTTCCACCTTGAGGTGGCGGATGGTGGCGCCATCCAGACGGACGAAGGGGGCGCAATAGTCATCGATGTAGTTAATCCATTCTTCCATGCCATTGCCTGTCACACCCATGTCGAAGGTCAAGGTGTGGCCGTCGCCGTCGAAGGTGCCGCAGAAGGGCTTGTCTTCCGTTCCGACTTGGATGCCTTCTGTATCCAAGTCGTTGGCCAGACGGAAAAACTGGCCTTTGTAGTTGTTTCCTTTCCTGACGTTGGCATCAAGGTCCCACCAATCCACATTTTTCTTGATGAGATAAGGGTCGGACTCCGTTCCGCTGCCTTCCCATGCCTTAGCCCCTTGTGCGACCGCGCACAGCAAGGCGAGAATCATTAATAATTTACTTTTCATTTGTATTTGTTGTTTTGTCGTTTTCGTTGTGGCGGGCGAGGGAGTCGAACCCTTGTCCGCTATCCGCAGGTGCCACCTACGTTTTTTGAGAGGCGACCCTTTTAGGGTCGATATTCTTACGTGAGTTTCTAAATCCGTAGGTGCATTCCGCTTTGCTCCATGCACCCACGGTTATTGAGAGATGTCCCTTTCAGGGACGAGCGTGAGTGATTTTATTACTACCCCACCCCTGCCCCTCCCCTTAGATGGGAGGGGAGTCCTGGAACATGGTCAATGAGCCATGTACTTCTTGCCATTGTGGATGTAGATGCCGTTGGTGGGTTTGCCAGGCAGTTCACGTCCGTTGAGGTCGTAGTAGCGATGAGTACCGTCCTCGTCGATGATCTCGAAGGAATCGATGTCGGTGGCATCCTCCAGCGTCATGCAGATGCGTGAGTTGGCGCTGTAAGCCCTTGGCAGCAAGAAAGCACGGAACGGCAGGATAGCCGCCTTCTTCTCGGCATCCGTCGAACTGGCCACTGGATGCCAGTCGCCGTCGCTCTGCAAAATATAAGCACCGAGTTCCGCAGCCGTCTGGTTGTCGATACTCTCGAATGTGCCTCTCAAGGCATATCCACTCGTGTTGTCTTGCTTGCCCATGGTGTTGACCCCATTGGAAGGTATGGTCTGGCTGATATCCGTGTTGAGTGTGGCCGAGTTCTTGCGCATCCGCTTGTTGCCCACCACTTTCAACAGGTAAGGACGCATTGCCTCCAACTCTCCTGTCACCTCCTTGAACACCAGTGTGTTGCCATCTCTCTCGCTCAAAGCGTAGGCTCGGGCGTAGGCAGGCACATTCATCTTATAAGGCACGCAGAAAGTATAAGGTATTGCTGATGTCGGCATTGCACGTGAGTTCTCAATCCTGTCGGCATCGAACGAATATGGTACGATATAGTCGAGCGAGTCAATCATGCGGAATGCCTTTGCATGCAACTGATTGCCTTCAGTGGCCACGATGTTCGTGCCATCGCTCTCACCGTAGGATGGCGGCATATAAACGAATGTCCGCTGTGTGTCGATGCCTATTCGCTTCAGTCCGTCGCCATGCAGATTGTTGACCAGATCCGTAGAGTCGCACATCAGGAAATCGACGTAATGCAACTTTTTGGCATTCTCAAAAAGATTGTCCTCCAGGGCCATGATGGTTACGGGCATAGCGATTTCTTCCAATTGCGTCAGTGGGGCCATGGTTGCGCGGCTGATGGAGTCCACGATGCTGTATCGCAAGGGCGTGAGATTTTTCACATTGGGGTGGCTGTCGAACCATCCTTCTATATTCTCTATGTCAGAGATGTCGTCGATGGTGGCTGCGGCATGAGCGGCAAATGCGCGGAATGAATCATCGTCGTTGAACTCACCGTGTGAGATGAGGTTCGTCCGTTGCCATGAGGTGCTGGTGTATGCAGGATCCATGAGGTACTGCGGATAGACGGATGGACACACGTAGATAGCGTCGAACGTGGGGTTGTAGTTGTTGCTCAACATGCGTGTCACCCAGCCATCGATTGTCAGTTTGGGTTTCTCCTTGGCGAGCAGGTAGAGACGAGTGAGCATGGCGTTGTCGTCGAGGGCGCTCCAGTTGAATTCCGTGCAGTTGTCGCCCACAACCAGCACCTCTAAGTTCTCGCACGACATCAAGGCACGGGTCTGTACTTTCGTGCAAGAGCGAGGCAGAATGAGCGTTTTCAGGTTGTAGCATTTGAGGAACGAATTAGGTGGCAGCACATTCTCTTTTCTGATGATGGCATGTCCTTGGCTCAAGAGGCTCTTGTCCTGCGATGCGAAACCATCGGTTTCTTTCAGGTCTGCATCGTAGAGGTCGAGGTATTCCAGATGTCCCGTATAGTTGCGTGTGCCTGCCCAGGGGCAAAAGCCGGCAAGGAAACGCAGCACCGACAAGTCGAGACCAGAGATTGGTCCTATGATTTTCAGTTTCTGGATATGGTCGTAAATGCCTGTGAGTCCAGTGATCCACGTTGCATGTAGTTTTGTGCGGTCATCACCGTCATACTCAGCGTTGGAGTCATACACCATTCCCTCTTTCAGGGTGACTTTCAGTCCGAGCAACTCAGCCAACTGGTTGGGTTTCTCTGTCTTGACGACCATGATGTCCTCGGTGGAGTAGTCGAAATAATCCACGTTGATATAATCGGCATACTGGCTCCACTTCTCACGGTAGAGCGGGCAGAGTTTCTTTGGCACGTAGATATGGAAGTCGTGCTTCAATGCCTTCACTTGGTCTTCAAAGGCGTTTTCCTCCAAATAGGGTATGGAGTCGGTGCTGATGTGCACTTCTGCCAGTTTCATGCATCCTGAGAAAGCCATGCTGCTGATGTACTTCAGGCTGTCGGGCAAAGTAATGGTGGTCAGCGCAGTGCAATCTGTGAAGGTTCTGTCGAGTTTTTTCACCTTTGTAAACATGTAGAACTCATCGAAGGTTTTCAAGTTGGAATCGCCACTGAAATAGTTCTCCACATTCTCCAGCTGCAGATAGTCTGTGGCAAAAAACTGGTTTCGTTTGGCCAAGTCGTCGATGACAGCCCTATCAGCAAAGAGCGAACTGATATTGCGTGTTCTGTTGATGAGATAGGGCTGTCCTTGGTAGTCAGCCACCTTGTCTGGCAGGGTGAACACATAGTTGATGTTGTTCTTCCAAGGGTCGGAAACAGTGGTGCAGGTAGCCAGTTTCTCAGTATAGAGCACCAATTCATCTAAGGTGTTGTCAACCAAACTGCCATATCCAATCGCCTCTTGAACCCATTTCACGATACCTTCTTCGTAGTGCAGTCCATATTCCATCTGATTGACGTTGCAGAACGCGAGTTTCTTCAAGTTCTTGCATCCCTTAAACGGGTTGTAAAGGATTTTTTTCAGTGACCGAGGCAGAATGACTGTTTCCAAAGCCTTGCATCCTCCGAACATATACTCCACCATGTAGTTGTCTTCTTTGGTGTAGCGCCAGAAAGGTGCATAAAACGAGCATGGTTGGATATTGTCCTTTTCGAAGTCTGCCGAGTAAAGGTTGAGGTATTTGAGTTGTCCCTCTGTATCGGTGTCATAGACGTTCCATGAGTCGCTGCCAGCCAAGTAGCGAAGAACGATTATATCCGTACCGTTGAGTGGTCCCTGGATAGTGAGCGAATCATATTTGAGGTAGTTGCCATGCACATAGCGCACAGTCTCGTCGTAGGGGTGGTCGCCAAAGGGGTGTTCAGACTGCAAGGTAAGCCCCAGTTTGCTAGCCAACTGTCCAGATTTGGTGACCGTGATGACCTTGTTGACTTTGTAACGACTTCTGCCGACAATGTATTCCTTATATTTTTTCCATTGCGGATGGTTGACGTAGGTTTCCACAGCCTCGTCAGGTACGTAGATGCGCAATTCGGCATTCAATGGGAAGTGGTCGGCCCCCGTCAAGTTGCAAGGCGAGGGGTTGTTGACCATGATGACTTTCATCCCCGAACACCCCTTGAAAGCGGCATCTTGGATGTTTTCCACACCTTCGGGCAGTTCTATCTGCTCCAGTGTGGAGCAATTGAGGAATGCCTCCTTTCCGATGCGTTTAATGGTCTTGGGAAGCGTGATATGGTTGAGTTTATTGCAATCCGCGAACCAGTTGTCGCCCACGAAGTCCAGCCCTACCGTCTCGAAAGTCTTGAAGGCGTGGAAAGTGCGCAATTTATCTTTCTTCGTGGTGAATTTGCCGTTCAACCAGTTGAAGCCGCCTTCTTTGTCTAAGACACGGCTCACATCGAACACGTCAGCCCAGTAGTCAGGACTGGCACCTGATGGGTTGTAGTATCGCAAATCTTCCAAAGCAGCTCTCACTCCGTCGTCGTTGGAGGTGAACACACAAGGGAAAAAGAGGTTTTGATAGGCTGCCCAATTTTCATCAGCTTTGAACCACTCCAACTGACGTTCCATCATCTTCAACTTCACTTTAGGGCTGCCTTCAAAAACCCCTTTCCCTATTTTGATCATCTGCGGTGTCATCGGGTCGATATGGTTCGACTCAATGCCCGAACCTATTTGTGTCAGGAAATCGGGCTGGTCTGTGATGCCATAAAGCAAATCCACACTTTCCAGGTTTTTGCAGTTGGCAAAACAAGAGTCACGCAGCGTGATGTCAAGTCCTGTATAACACTCTCCGTATGGCCCCCATCCTTTCAGGTCGATGAACTGAACATTTTTCAGGCAATCCTTCCCCTGGAAAGCCCAAGGCGCGATGTTTTCTGCTTGATAGTTGTTGAATTCGCCGATATCGTTGATGATGACGGCGGTGCCGGAATGTTTGTTCAAGTAGTCATCGTTGCAGCTGTTCACCGACGTATGCTCTATGAGGTGTGCTCCCTCCTTGTGTTCTTTCTTGATGGAATTGCCATCATAAACGTAGGCGTATCCCACGCCGTACTCTTCGAACTTGCTGGTCACATGAGCGCTACGGTAGGAGAAATAAGGCTCCAATGGGGCCCACGTCTCGTTGTCGAGGAAGTCTTGCTTGCGCATGGAGTCAATGACGATGTGGAACTTCTCGGGGTCGAGTCCTGCGAAGACATTGTCGCCGCAAAGCACGAAATTCTCAGGTCCTAAAGGACGTGTATTGCCTTCCCCGTCTTTCAGCAGCAGGTTCAGTTCCTCCAAAGCGGTGCATCCCACGAACGCCGAGTCGGGGAATGAGAATTGGAGTGGCATAGACGTATTGCTGCTGCCCTCGTTATCGTGGAAAGAGATGGTCTTGAGCTGCTTCTTGTTTCGGAAGGCATCTTTTGCGCATGAGGCGACGCACGATGTGGCATGATATCCTTCTTTATCCGAGCGGGTGGTGTAAATGACAGCATCGGTGATGTCGTCGCTTGCAGACTTGATGTAGGTATGATAGACGAGGTGCTTGGAAGGAGAGAAATAGACCCATCCACCGCCAGCCGAACCCCATTTGTGCATGTTCGACTGTATGTTCGCCCTCATCCCTTTCTCTATGTATAACTCCACACCAGGCTTGCCGAAATAGTCAATACTGTTCCATATTCCAAATCCGCCGTTGATACCCAAGAATGACAAAGCAGTCTTTCCCCCACTTTTAAATGATTCTTCGAAAAAGCCCTTTACCCCAGCGTTGAAGATAATCGAATTGATTTTCGTCACTTGGTTGGCCACCGTCTTGGACAGTTCATACTTCAATACGTATGCGGTTCTCAGCAATGCTTGGCGACTCAGTTCACCCGCACCAGCTGTGAATTGACCTGCAGCATTCAGCACCCCCCATTGTGTCAGGCTCTGTGCCAGTGGAGCGTTGCCAACGATACCAATGGCCTCGAGAGTGGCGTTCTGCTCAGCCAATTCCGTAAGCATCCTTCCGACAGAAGCCGCTGCCTGATCACTCGCTAATGCGTCAGTCGTGTTTACCAACATCGTCTGAGCACTCTGCCTGATAGTTTGCTCTGTGGCTATCTCTGCTGATTTCTTGGCTGCTTCACGCGCCGTATGGACAGCCATAGCGAGACCTTTCGCCATGGTGGCGTATGAATAGATGTTGTATGCTATCTTGAGTATCGACCACCATGAGAAATTGGTGGTGACTGTTTGGTAGGTTTTTGCTATACCACCAGGAGAAGTCATATAGCCGTATGTGAGTTGATTTATGGTGAATGTCTTGCCTTCGTGCTTGCTGTCAGGGTCAAATTCCACAGGTTCGATAAAAGCCGTATAAGGTATCCAGTTGGGGTCGCTGAGGAAATCGGGATAGAAAGCGGTTGATACCATAATCTTGAAATCCTTTGGTATCTTGTATGCGTTCTCCAACTCTTCCTCTGTCATGTTCATGGCCTCCTCGGCTGTGGGTATGCCGAAGATGTTGTCGCCAGGTATGACGTCCGTCGGACTGAGTGTGGTCCAGTGGTCTTCGCCGTCTTCTTCATAGTAGAAAAGACGTAATTCTTTCAAGTTGTCGCACCCCGTGAAAGCACCGTTCTGAATGACGATTTTTAAATCGCTGTAAGAGTTATCGCTTCGTCCGTTCGTCTGCCAGAACTCTATGGAGCGCAGGTTTTTGTTGTCCTTAAAGGCATTGCGAACGATGGTCAGTGTCTTATAGTTGTAGTACGACCCAGGGTCGTTGTAAATGCGCATGGCTCCATTGTTGCTTTTCAGGTAGTCATCATCCGCTCCCACCACTTGAGTGTACCAAATGTTCTGTTCGTTCGGTTCTGCCAAAAGGCTCACTGCGTTGAAGTTGTGGTAAATGCCGTTCCACAACCGCAAGGTCTGCATCATTGTCTCGTGCCCCTCGGGGGTGTTTTTCTGTTCCTCGCCAGCCGTGTTTCTGAACTGGCTGTAGCGGGCACCGTTGACACTGAAATCGACATCGGTGTGGTTATAGACGATAATGCGGTTGTGTAATGGTTTCCAAGTCGCGTTGCCCATATAGTTCTGATACTCTCCGGCATCGGTGCTGAAACGAGCCTGAAGAGAACCACTGAACACGTCGCTAGCCACATACCCCACCTGGTCCGGACGCAGTGCCTCCCAATGGTTGTCGCCTCGTGTGGTGTATTGCATCATCTTCACCTCGGTCAGGTTCGGACAGTCGGCGAAAGCCTCTTCACCGATGGTGAAGTCAAAGTCACACTTCGTGTTGTAGTTGTTGGCGTCTGTGTCCTTGAAATAAAGGGTCTTCAGTTCCGTACAGCCCTTGAAGGCCCCGGGAGCGATACAGCCCATGAGCGAGTGGTCGCGCCAGTCGCCAACAAGGTCGTTGTGGATTTGCGCGCCGTCAGAAGGTATCTTTCCGCCAACCCAACCCACGACGGCGGTGACATACACTTCCGTGCCATTGATGTTCCTCACGAGCCAACCTTTATTGTCAATGTAGTAGCCTTTCTGAGCGCAGTACGAGTCGGAGAAGTAGAGTCTGTAGTCTTCGACTCCCAAGTAGCGGTAGCGGGTGCCGTCCATCGTGCGTTCCATTTTCGCTTTGGGCATAGAGGTGGCGTTGTTGAGGACAGGTATGCCGATGATGTCGTTAATCTGATGACGTCCATTCCGTCCCCAGGGGTTGCTGATTTGGCAGTTGGCGTAACTATCCCAGTGATCAAAGGGCATATCATCAGGAGCCGTCAGCCAAATCCATGTGCCGTTCTTGTAGTAGGTCTTGCCATTGAAAGTGATATCGTTGCCAGACTCAACGGAATATGTGCATCCATCGGGCAAATAGATGATGGAGAAGACTCCTTCGCCCTGCTTCACTCCAATGGTCTGCGTGTAGTAGCATTCCTCCATCGTGCACGCCACGTTGTCTGGCAAGCGGACGAAAGTGGCGCCACCGTTGATGCGGATGGTCTCAGACGGGCTCATGAGGCAGTGTTTGAATATGACGGGGATATGGGCAAAGCCCACCAGACCTGCCGAGCGGTTGGCAGAAATAAAGCCAGTGAAAGAGCACCGCTCTATAGTGGGTGATGCCTTGCATGTGCTGCTGACCACACCGACAAGTCCGCCATAGGTGGCATCGT
>CACYEC010000087.1 GCA_902773225.1 uncultured Bacteroidales bacterium | reverse complement strand
ATGAACAAGACCAGTAAATTTGTGATCCTGCCATTGATGCTCTGCTTCTTCTGCATGGGTTTCGTGGATTTGGTAGGTATTGCCTCCAATTATGTCAAGGAAGACCTGGGCCTGACCGACTCAGTGGCGAACGTATTCCCGTCGCTTGTGTTTTTCTGGTTCCTCATTTTCAGTGTGCCCACAGGCATGCTGATGAACAAGATAGGCAAGAAAAAGACGGTGCTGCTCTCACTCCTCGTGACCGTGCTCTCGTTGCTTCTGCCTCTCTTTGGCAACAGTTTCGCCATCATGCTCATCTCGTTCTCTTTGCTGGGCATTGGCAATGCTCTGATGCAGACTTCGCTCAACCCGCTGATGGCATTGGTGACAGGCGGCAAGAACCTCGCCTCCACGCTCACCTTCGGACAGTTCATCAAGGCCATAGCGTCCTTCATGGCTCCTTATCTCGCCATGTGGGGAGCCACTCAGGTGATTCCGTCCTTCGGGCTTGACTGGCGTGTGCTCTTCGCCATCTACTTTGTCGTAGGCGCTCTATCGACTTTGTTGCTCTGGGGTACCGGTATTGAGGAGACCATCACAGAGGGCAAGACCTCTTCGTTCGCCGACTGTTTCCGGCTTCTTGGTACGCCCGTGGTTCTGCTTTCCTTCTTCGGCATCATGTGTCATGTAGGTATCGATGTAGGTACCAACACCACAGCTCCCAAGATTCTGATGGAGCGATTAGGTATGAGTCTCAACGAGGCTGCCTTCGCCACCTCGCTCTATTTCATCTTCCGTACGATAGGTTGCCTCACAGGTTCATATTTCCTCCGTGTACTGAAGACCCGCACCTTCTTCATCATCAGTATTGTGATGATGGCTTTGAGTATGGCGTTGTTGTTCTTTGCCGACAGCAAGTTGTTGCTCTATGCAGGTATCGCCTTGGTAGGTTATGGTAACTCCAACGTCTTCTCCATGTGTTTTGCCCAGGCTTTGACAGCGATGCCAGAGAAGCAGAATGAGGTCAGCGGACTGATGATTATGGGTCTCTTTGGCGGTACCATCTTCCCGTTGATTATGGGATTCGCCAGCGATGCTATGGGTCAGGCCGGTGCTGTGGCCGTCATGGCCATCGGTGTGATTTATCTCTTCACCTACATCAAGCAAATCACCAACTGATTCAAGTCATCATCTTTTTCGGAGTCCGAATAGTTGGAATGATTAGCATTGTCAGAATAAAAAACAATTAAAAACCTAACAATAAAAATGGAAAATCAGAAAAGATATGTAGTAGGACTTGGTGAAGTCCTCTGGGATGTACTTCCCGAAGGCAAGAAACTGGGTGGCGCTCCCGCCAATTTCGCCTATCACGCAGGCCAGTTCCTTGGCAACAACAACACCATCGCCATCAGTGCTTTGGGTGAGGACCGTCTGGCAGATGAAACTATCGAAGCCCTCCGCGAGCACGGTCTCAACGACTTGCTTCCCCGTGTTCCCTACCCCACAGGCACCGTTCAGGTGACACTCGATGAGCAAGGCATACCCACATACGACATCAAGGAGAACGTGGCATGGGACAACATCCCCTTCGACAAGGACATCGAGGCGATTGCGCGTTCATGCCGAGCCGTGTGCTTTGGTTCGCTGGCACAGCGCAATGTGGTGAGCCGCGAAACCATCCACAAGTTCCTCGACGCCACACCCGATGACTGCCTCAAGATCTTCGACATCAACCTTCGTCAGCAGTTCTACACCAAGGAAATCATCAAGGAGTCGATACAACGATGCAACATCTTGAAAATCAATGATGAGGAACTGGTGTTGATTGGCCGTATGTTCGGCTATCCAGGCCTTGACATCGAGAACAAGTGCTGGCTCATCCTTGGCAAGTACAACCTCGATATGCTGGTGCTGACTTGTGGCACTAACGGCAGTTATGTGTTCACCCCAGGTCAGATGTCGTTCCAGCCCACTCCTAAGGTGGAGGTGGCCGACACTGTCGGCGCCGGCGACTCCTTCACAGGCTCGTTCTGCGCCTCCATTCTCAATGGCAAGCCAGTGACCGAGGCCCACAAGATAGCAGTGGAGGTGAGTGCTTTCGTTTGCACACAGAATGGTGCCATGCCCACTTTGCCCGAACGTCTCGTCAATAGATAATTATGATTTATAGATTAGTTGATTGATTCATTTATTGATGATGATTGGTGTCTGTTGGAAGTCTTTCAGGCACCAATCTTAGTTTTGTAATGAACATTCCCATGAAAGATGAACTTGAATTACATTAAAATGACTAAATTTGCAACTTCAAATCATTCTTCAATATGGAAGTAATTCAAAGTTTCACTATCGACCATACTAAACTGAAGCCTGGCATCTATGTGTCGAGACAAGACAAAGGCTTTACAACGTTTGACTTACGAATCACAGAACCGAATAAGGAACCTGCAGTAGCACCTTCGGCGATGCACAGTATGGAGCATCTCATGGCCACATGGTTCAGAAACTCATCTGCCAAGGACGATGTCGTGTATGTAGGGCCTATGGGATGCCTGACGGGCATGTATGTCGTGATGACAGGCGAGTATTCGGTGGAAGACATGCGGGAACTGACCATCCAGTGTCTGGAGTGGATAATGACTCAAAAAGAAGTCCCCGCAACCACCCCAGAAACCTGTGGCAACTATCTGCTACACGATTTGCCAATGTGTCTATGGGAAGCTAAACGCTATCTCCAACGACTGACCAACGATTTCCATTGTGAATACAACCAACTACAAATCACATTGGAAGACGGCAAAGTTTTCGCCGACGCCTAAAAACCATGCTGACTCATAATCTCTAAGGGCGCTTTGGGGCGTCTGGAGTCTCTAAGGGCAAATCCTAAATTCTCATGACCAACTCCACTTTCAAAAATACCCTACATACAGTTTTCAAACTGCTATTTCCTCTATGTGTCTTGCTGTTTCTTTCAACAGGTGGATATATGGCTATGCAAGACGCTCATACTTGGAAGCTGATCAACGAAAATCGCTTGCCCAACAGAATTCCGCATCTCGGCAATATGGATGATTTTATCAATCATCAATACCAGCCCCTGTTGGAGGAAGCCTTGCTCGACCAAATACCATTGAATCAGTTGACCAAACAGATGTATTTCAAATCTACAAACCAATTTCTATTCAGTATTCAGAAAAAACTGTTCAATTTCTCGGATTTTTACGTTCATTTCCGTAAAAGCCAATACTTATATGGCAATAGAAACGACCTTTATCTTTTGTCTAACAGGAGATATTTCATCAAAGAAAACCTTGGAAAAACATTAGGAATCATCAATCATGCTATTCACGACAATCCCGATGCTGACTTTTACGTATATTATGTAATTCGTGAGGGAGACGTCCGCTTCGACAATATGTCCAAGAGTCCATATTGGAAATGTTTGTATGACAATCTGAATTTACCTTCTTCACACAAAGACTATCTTCATGTCAGCACTTTCAATGACTACAAACGCTACTTCAGACGCACTGACCACCATTGGAATCATATCGGAGCCTACGAGGCCTATACGCAAATATTTAATATGCTACGACTTGATGCAGATGGTGAAAAACTGATAACCCCTATTGAACAAAACGACTCTCTTTCTCATGACCTTAGCCCCACCTGCCCGTATGGTTCCGACGGGAAAGACATTTTGATATCTTCTACTTATCATCAAACCAAAAGTATTATTACTGGCTATCCCCAGTTGTTTGAAGAGGTCTTCTATGCTTATAGGTTCAAATATCCACAAATGACCATATACACCAACGGGGAAAAATCAAGCTATGGATTGGCAGAGGATTTTTTCAAAGGCAAAAAGACGGCTTCTCAATTAACATACTCGGCGCTCTACGGAGATGATTTTGGAGAGACTATTTTTCAAACTAAAAAAACCGAAAGACCAAACATCTTAGTTATCGGTGACTCATTCGACAACCCAATACTCAAACTTATTGCAAGTCACTTCCACAACACCTATTCCATCGACATCCGACATTACCAGGAAGACAAAGGGGAAGAATTCATGATTAACGATTATATACGCAAAAATCACATCGACAATGTCTTATTTGTTGTGGATGTTACCAGCATTTAAAAACAATAAGAACACAACGATTTTAGTCAACAATGGCATTCAGTACACTTACATTTCTAATCCTGTTCCTGCCCACGGTCATACTGTCTTATTTTGCAGTAGGATTAATAGGCCGTTTGATTTCCCACACATCGTTGGGAAACAAGGACAGCCTTGTGAATCCCTTATTGCCCTTGCAGAACATAGTGATGCTGATTGCATCATTAATCTTCTATGCATGGGGAGAGCCAGTGCATGTGTTGTTGTTAATTTCAGCCTCCCTGCTAGCATGGATGGGTGGCATTGGCATGAGATGGGCGATGAAGAACCAAAGAAAGAGACTGGAGTTGACCTTCATGTCTGTGACTATAGCCTTGCTCATCGCTTCATTGCTGGTCTTCAAATATCTCGGATTCTTGACTGAGAACCTCAATAGTATCCCTTGTTTTCATCTGCCCGCTGTAGATATCAAACTGCCCATAGGCATCAGTTTCTATACCTTCCAGATTCTGTCGTATATCATCGACCTCCACCGCGACCGCATTGACGTCCAGCGCAATCCGCTGCGTTTTATGCTCTATGTCAGCCTTTTCCCACAGTTGATTGCAGGACCTATCGTTCGATACCAAACCATAGAAACGGAACTTTCAACCCGTCGTTTCAACGCAGATGATATCAAAGAAGGCACTTATCGTTTTATTTCCGGGCTGGCAAAAAAAGTGTTAATAGCCGACAATGTAGCCCGTCTGAGCGATGCGATCTACAAGGTGTATGCCGAAAGCGGTATGTATAACCCTACAGCCTATGACAGTGTCGGCACCACTGCCTTATGGCTTGCATCCTTTGCCTATACCATGCAGATCTTCTTTGATTTCTCCGGCTATAGCGACATGGCCATAGGATTAGGACGCATTTTTGGCTTTCATTTCCCCGAAAACTTCAATTACCCTTACGTCTCACATTCTCTAAGTGAGTTCTGGCGCCGCTGGCATATTTCACTCTCCAGTTGGTTTCGCGACTATGTCTATTTCCCTTTAGGAGGAAGCCGTTGCAGTAAGAGCCGTCGTACATTCAACATCCTCTTCGTGTGGATGCTTACAGGTCTTTGGCATGGCGCAGCCTGGAACTTCGTCTTCTGGGGACTGTTGAACGGCATTATACTGATGATTGAGAAAATCATCTTCGACCATACAGGGAAAAAGAATTTCAGCCGTTTTTGGGGATGGCTTTATACTTTCGTTGTCGTTGATGTCTGTTGGGTGTTATTCCGTCATGATAATTTCTACGAACTCAAGAGGGCTCTCAGCCGTATGTTCAATTGGCATTCCACTGATTGGACGCGTCTGTTTGCAGAGAACTCAGACGTATTACTGACATTAGGTTTCCTTCCTTTAGCCTTTTTCCTCTGTTTTCCCATATTTGAGAAATTCATGTCCAAGAAAGGCATAGGCATGGAACTGACTCGCGCACTGTTGGCTTTCCTCTTACTTTTGCTCTGCTTCATGTACATCATCAGTTCATCGTTCCATCCATTCATCTATTTCAGGTTTTGACAACGTGCCCTCTTCTCTTATCATCTTTCCAGCGCAGAAAAACATGTTGTTTGTTTGCTGTTTATTGCTGTTTCTCATGATATCGTGACTTAATTGTCCAATAATTTTGTTTTCAGAGGGATTTGATGTTAATTTGCATGTACTTTGGAAATGAAACGTATAAGGAAATGTAACATATCAGAAGACAATGAACAACGAAAAACGCTACGGACATTTCGACGACCATCATCGTGAATATGTCATCACCGACCCATGTACCCCATGGCCTTGGATTAACTATTTGGGAACAGAAGACTTCTTCTCGCTCATCTCCAACACCGCAGGAGGCTACTCCTTCTACAAGGACGCCAAGTTCCGCCGTATCACACGCTACCGCTACAACGACGTGCCGATGGACAACGGAGGACGTTATTTCTTTATCAAGGAGGGTGATGTGGTGTGGAGTCCAGGTTGGAAACCCGTGAAGACCCCCCTCGACCGCTATGAGTGTCGTCACGGCATGGGTTATACCCGTGTCACAGGCGAGAAAGACGGTGTGGAGGCCAGTGTGCTATTCTTTGTGCCACTCCACACGCACGCCGAGGTTCAGAAACTCACACTCACCAACCGTTCCAAGAAAGAGAAGAAACTCAAGGTGTTCTCCTACACAGAGTGGTGCCTTTGGAACGCCGCGACAGATGGTGAGAACTTCCAGCGCAACCTCTCCACAGGCGAGGTGGAAATTGACGGTTCGGTCATCTACCACAAGACCGAGTATCGTGAACGCCGCAATCACTACGCCTTCTATGGCGTGAACACTCCTGTCCAGGGTTACGACACCGACCGTGAGTCGTTTGTGGGTATGTATAACGAAATCCGTGAACCACAGGCAGTGATTGAAGGTGTCCCACGCAACAGTCATGCCCACGGATGGAGCCCGATAGCATCGCATTACCTTGAGGTCACTCTCGCACCCGGAGAAGCCAAGGATTTCGTGTTCATCCTGGGCTATGTGGAGAATGATGACAATGAGAAATGGGAGGCACCTAAGGTCATCAACAAGACGAAGGCCCGCAAGATGTTGGAAGATTTCAACACTGTGGAAAAAGTTGAAAAGTCTTTCCGAGAATTGAGAAATTACTGGAACCAGTTGCTCAGCATCTTCAGAGTGGAGAGCGAGGACGAGAAACTCAACCGCACCGTCAATATCTGGGGCCAGTACCAATGTATGGTTACCTTCTGCATGTCACGTTCCGCATCGTTCTTCGAGAGTGGCATCGGCAGAGGTATGGGATTCCGCGACTCCAACCAAGACCTTGTCGGTTTTGTTCACCTCATCCCTGAACGCGCTCGTCAGCGTATCATCGACATCGCCTCCACTCAGTTCCCCGACGGCAGTTGCTACCACCAGTACCAACCGCTGAGCAAGCGTGGGAACAACGACATCGGAAGCGGTTTCAACGACGACCCCTGCTGGCTCATCTTCGGCACCGTGGCTTACATCAAGGAGACAGGTGACTTCTCCATTCTCGACGAGCCAGTGCCTTTCGACAACAAACCAGGTTCAGAGGTGTCGCTGATGGAGCATCTTCGTGTGTCGTTCAACCATGTGGTGGAAAACCTCGGTCCTCACGGACTGCCTCTTATCGGTCGCGCCGACTGGAATGACTGCATGAACCTCAACTGCTTCTCCTTCGACCCCAACGAGAGTTTCCAGACCACAGAGAACAAGAGCGAGGGCACCAAGGCGGAATCGCTGATGATTGCCGGTCTGTTTGTTTTCACTGGCCGTCAGTACATAGAACTCTGTCAGCGTGTAGGTCTGAATGAAGAAGCACAACGTGCACAGTCACAGGTGGATGCAGTGAGCAAGGCTGTAGAAGCCGATGGTTGGGATGGTGAATGGTATCTCCGTGCATACGATTACTATGGACGTAAGGTCGGTTCACACGAAAACGAGGAAGGCAAGATTTTCATCGAGAGTCAAGGATGGTGTGCTATGGCACAGATTGGTCAGGAACAGCAACTGCCTGCCAAGGCACTCGATGCCACGAAGAAATACTTGGAATGTGAGCATGGCATTGTGCTCAACTGGCCAGCCTTCACCCGCTACTATCCCGAATACGGTGAAATCAGCAGTTATCCAGAGGGATACAAGGAGAATGCCGGCATCTTCTGCCACAACAATCCATGGGTGATTATCGCAGAGGCTTTGCAAGGCAGAGGCAACGATGCCTGGAGCCACTATAGGAAGATACTGCCTGCATACGTGGAGGAGCACTACCAGACCCTACATCGTGTGGAGCCATACGTCAACTGCCAGATGGTGGCAGGAAGGGATGCCGCAAAGCCAGGCGAGGGCAAGAACTCATGGCTGACGGGCACTGCCGCATGGATGTGGCTCACGGTGAGCCAATACATACTCGGTGTGCGTCCAGCCTACGACGGGCTGGAACTCTGTCCTTGTCTGCCTGCCGAGATGAAGGGTTATACAGTTACCCGTCGTTTCCGTGATGCTGAATATGAAATCTGTGTGGAGAATCCCAATGGCAAGCAGTGCGGTGTATCTTCAATCACTCTTGACGGCCAGACAGTGGAAGGCAACCGCATTCCGTATTCTGCTGGCAAGCATCAAGTGAAGGTGGTGATGTAAATCTTATTCGATAGTAATGCCCAACTCGGGCAGTAAGGCGAGCGCGCGGTTTTCGGATGTTTCCATGACCTCGCGCTCGCCTGGTCCTTTGTCGTTGATGCCACAGAGGTGGAGGATGCCGTGGATGATGACTCTGTGGAGTTCCGACATATAGTCTATACCTCGTTCCTCTGCGTTGGAACGCACGGTATCGAGACTGATGAAGATGTCGCCACTGATGGTGTCGTCCTCGTCGTAGTCGAAGGTAATGATATCTGTGTAATAGTCGTGGTTCAGGTACTGCAGGTTTACCTCAAGAATCTTGTCGTCGTTGCAGAAAATGTAGGCGATGTCGCCCACCTTGCGGTTATAACCAGCCGCCACCTGCTTAATCCAAGCGGTGATTTTGCGACGTTGTATTTTCGGCATTGAGACGCCGTCGGTTTGATAGGTAATCATAGTCTTATCGTTTTATTATCTACCATGAATGACCGAGCATACACCCATTTTTCTTTATCGGTCGTCCATGACCTTCTCCTTTTTTATTGCTTGAGCAGTTCGACAGCCTTGCAGTAGGTGTCGTTCACATCATTGATGATTTGGAAATACTCGCTCATATCCCAGAGGTCGCGGGCCACAAGAGCCTTCAGTTGAATCTTGAGCATGGGCAAGGATGCCTGGAACTCGCTGTCGGTGTATTCCACATTCTCCTTCTTGGCATAATCCTTGAGCAGTTCAAGCATGTCGTCAGGCACATCAAAACGCGCCTTGAAGTCTTCTATCGTGGTGTATTGCTTTTTCAACGCCTTGCGGTTCTTATCCACCCATTTCAGGTTGGTGTTGATGATACTGCTCTTGGCGGCGAGTGTACGGTGCAGTTTGGTGTATTTGGTGGTGTCGAGGGCTACGAAGATGTCGGGAATGATACCACCACCACCATAGACGATGCGTCCTTCTTTCAGTGTGCGGTATTTCAGCGAGTCGGCGAAGTGTATGCTGTCGGCATTTGTCAGTTCACCGCTGTTGAGGCGGTCGAGCATGTCGCGGTCGTAACTGTTCTTGTTGCCCATCTCGTATGGTTTCTGTATGCATCGTCCCGATGGTGTGTAGTAGTGGGCTGTGGT
>CACYEC010000086.1 GCA_902773225.1 uncultured Bacteroidales bacterium | reverse complement strand
TATTTTTGCGAAACGAAATTAATAAAAATAAAAATAAACACACATATCATGAGGAAAATTATCAACATTATCCTGGCATTATGTGCACTTGCACTGTGCTACGCTTGCTATGCAAGCATCTACAATGACATTGCTTTCGATGAAGAGAAGGCAGCACGTGAGAATCTGGTTAAGGCCAGACTGATGCAAATCCGCGACGCGGAGGAGAAGTTCAAGATGAGTGGTCACCCTGAGTACTGCGGCGACATCGACTCTCTCATAGACTTCGTGAAGAACGACCGCGCAGTTGACCACATCGTGAAGCAAGGCGAACTGTCTGACGACCAACTCGAGGCTGGTATGACTGAGGCCGAGGCTATCCGCAAGGGCATTATCAAGCGCGACACCGTTTGGGTATCTGCCGCGGAGGTTTTGGGCATCCCTAATCCCGACTCGCTCAAGTATGTGCCTATAGGCAAGGAGGGTGCTACCATCCAGTTGAGAAAGAAGGCCGCTTTCAACCTCAAGAGCAATGAATGGGATGTGCTTATGGAGGTTCGCGCATCACTCGACGACTATCTCTACGGCATGGACGCAAAGAAACTGAAAAACCTGAAAGCCGACATGAAGAAGTCGGGCAAGAACAAAGCCGACCTCTTCGAGGACAATGCTGACGACTCCAAAGGTGAGTGGTATGGTCTGAGAATGGGCGACTTGCAAGATCCAACTAACAAGAATGCAGGTAACTGGGAATAATCAAATCAGCAATAAAAGTCTGTCCATTCGCATCAGTACGAATGGACTTTCTTTTTGTATATACGCTCCATCGGAAGAGCCTCACTACGTTTACAGCAAGTACAAGGTGAGGCCCACCATCTCCATGGCTGCCAACCTCAAGGACGCATTGCTGAACGAGCCGTTGCTGAAAGAGGAGTACCAGCGGGTGAATGTGATGGTGACCAGTCCTCATTTCACGGTGGTTCCTGCCACTGCCTTCAAGAGCGAGGACATCAACGACATCTACTGCTTCAACTTCCCCAACGACGATACGATGCACGTGAGTTTCAACATCCTCCGTCGCCAAGGTCTTGCCATCGTGTTCGGTCTTGACAAGAATGTGCACCAACTCATCACCGACGATTTCCCTCGTGCAAGGTTCTACGCCTCGGCGAGTACTTTGGCGGAGTTCTTCGCAGAAAGGAGTGCAGGAGGCAAGATGCTGAAGATGTATGCCTATATCCACGAGCGTGAGATGACCTTGTTCGTTTACGAACATGGCAGGATGCTCTTTGTCAACACTTTCGAGTCAGCCCACGCCATCGACTACCAGTACTTCATCCTCAACGTGTGGAAACAACTGGAGATGGACCAACTCACCGACATGCTTTTTGTGGTGGGCGACAATGGCATCGCAGCGCAACTGGCCACTTCCATCGCCACCTACATCAAGTCTGTGGAACTCATCAACCGCGAGGACGATTTCAGTGCCAAACTCACGCAGGGAAACAGCACCATCCCCTACGACTTGCAGACGCTACTCGTATGCGGATTCTGACCAATGCCTTCCAGACATGAGAGTGATTTCAGGAAAATACAAGCACAGGCACTTTGATGTGCCACGGAGTTTCAAGGCCCGTCCCACCACCGACTTCGCCAAGGAGAACCTGTTCAATATCCTCCAGAACGTCTATGTGGATTTCGGTGACCAACCGACAGTACTCGACCTCTTTGCGGGGACAGGGAGCATGAGCCTGGAGTTCCTGTCGCGTGGCTGCGCAAAGGTGGTGTCGGTGGAGAAAGACCGCCGGCACTACCAGTTCATCAGCCGTGTGGCACAGGAAATAGGCGACAAGGCTTGGACGGTTGCCATGGCAGATGTGTTCAAGTACCTTCAACATTGCCATGACCGCTTCGACATCATCTTCGCCGACCCTCCCTACGCTTTGCCCACCATCGCAGACCTGCCACCGATTGTTCTTCAGAGCGGACTGCTCGCTGACGATGGGCTCTTCATACTTGAACATGGTAAAACCAACAACTTCGCCAACTTCCCCCATCTCATCGACCACAGGGAATACGGTTCGGTGAATTTCTCTTTTTTCCAGCTTCAAAACGAGGAAAACAACGGGTAATAAGGACTAAGACAGGGGTTATCCCCACAAAAAAGCCTTATTTTTTGTTTTAATAACAATATGGAGTGCTGATGATTGCGAAAATATGCGTAACTTTGTCTGCTGAAAGAGTTTTTGTCGCATATTCTGCTTTCATCAACCTTTCCATACTGGCCACTTTGATGCCAGTTTTTTGCTTGAGCAAAAACAACTAAATACATTATATTAACTAAGATGAGAGTTTTCAAGATTGTGAACAACCTTATGGGTTGGTTCGTCTTTCTGATTGCCGCTTTCACCTATTGCTCTACAATAGAACCCACGGCAAGTTTCTGGGATTGCCCGGAATTTATCACCACAGCCTACAAATTTGAGGTCGGCCACCCACCAGGCGCCCCTTTCTTCATGCTATTAGGCAAATTCTTCACCCTTTTCGCCTCTGATGCCACTCAGGTGGCCAAAATGGTCAACACCATGTCGGCCATGCTCAGTGCGGGCTGCATTCTCTTCCTCTTCTGGAGCGTCACCCATTTGGCCCGTGTGCTGATTCACGACAAGAGTGAGGATATGACTATAGGTCAGATTGTAGCCATCATGGCAAGCGGTGTGGCCGGTGCCTTGGTTTATACATGGAGCGACACCTTCTGGTTCAGCGCCGTAGAAGGTGAGGTGTATGCTTTCTCATCTTTCATGACCGCCCTCGTGTTCTGGCTTATCCTCAAATGGGAGGACAATGCCGAGAGCCCTCATAGCGACCGCTGGCTGGTGCTCATCGCCTATCTGGCAGGTATTTCCATCGGTGTCCACTTGCTCAACTTGCTCTGTATCCCCGCCATTGTGCTGGTATTCTACTACAAGAAGGTCAAGAACCCCAATGTCAAGGGTTCATTGCTTGTTTTGCTCCTCTCTTTCGTCATCATAGCAGTGGTGCTGTGGGGTATCATCCCAGGCATTGTGAAGATGGGAGCATGGGCTGAACTGATGTTCGTCAACGAATTCGGCTGTCCGTTCAACACCGGTTTCTATATCTACCTCACACTTCTGGTCATCACACTGGCTTGGGCGCTCTACGAGAGTTACACCGACAGGAGCCCCGTCATGATGAGAACAGCGTTCCTTGTCTCTGTGTTCATGTTGGGTGTCCCCTTTATGACAGGCACCACCATGTCGAGTTTCTTCATCGGCCTCGTCATCCTTGCCGCTATCGCCATAGTCGTGTTCAAACTCAAGTCGCTCAACGCAAGGGTGCTTAACACAGCGGTGCTCTGCATGACCCTCATCACCGTGGGCTATTCATCCTACGCCATTGTTGTCATCCGCTCAGGTGCCAACCCTCCTATGGACCAGAACTCTCCTGAGGACGCTTTCGCACTGCAGGAGTACCTCAACCGTGAGCAGTACGGTGACCGTCCTCTGCTCTATGGCCAGGCATATACCTCGAAGCCGGAATTGAAAGTGACCGACAATGGTTACTATATGTACAACACCACGTCGAAAGGTGAGGTGTGGCAGCGCCAGGACAAGGAGAATCCCGATGAGCCAGACAAGTACATCAAGATACGCGACAAATTGACCTATGTCTATCCATCCAACCAGATGATGATATTCCCTCGTATCTACGACGAGGGCCATGCCCGTGACTATGAGGACTGGCTCGGTGGGGTGAAAGGCCACATGGTCAACTACAACCGCGCAGGGCAGAACGTGCAAATCAAGATGCCTTCCCAAGCCGACAACCTCAGGTTCTTCTTCTCCTATCAGTTGAACTTCATGTATCTCCGATACTTCATGTGGAACTTCGTCGGCAGGCAGAACGACATCCAAAGTAATGGAGAACTGGAGCATGGCCAATGGATTAGTGGCATCCCGTTCATCGACAACCTGCGCCTCGGCGACCAGAGCCTTCTGCCTTCCGACCTTCAAACCAACAAGGGACACAACGTCTTCTTCTTCCTACCGCTCATTCTCGGTCTGTTAGGTATGTTCTGGCAGTCGTTCAAGGGAGACAAGGGCGTACAGCAATTCTGGGTGGTCTTCTTCCTGTTCTTCCTCACAGGAATCGCCATCGTGATTTATCTCAACCAGACACCCGTACAGCCACGTGAGCGCGACTACGCCTACGCCGGCTCTTTCTATGCCTTCGCCATCTGGTGCGGACTGGGAATCACCGCCATCTACGATTGGATAAACAATTTGCTTGGCAAGCGCCAGCCTTCACGTTCGGCAGCCCTGACAGCAGCGCTCATCAGTGCGATACCAGCCATCGCGGTACCCGCACAGATGGTGAGCCAGACTTGGGACGACCATGACCGCAGCGGGCGCTTTGTCTGCCGCGACTTCGGGCTCAACTATCTCGAGACCATACCGCATAACGGTGTGATTTACACCAACGGCGACAATGACACCTTCCCGCTCTGGTATAACGAGGATACCGAGGGCAACCGCACCGACGTCAGGGTGTGCAACCTCTCTTACCTCAACACCGACTGGTACATCGACCAGATGAAACGCCCGGCTTACGAGGGCGAGGGACAGTCCACGCCATTGCCTATCGACTGGACACGCTTGCAGTATGCCAGTGGTAAAAACGAGGTGACAGACGTCAACCCCACCATCATGACCGAGATGGGCGAGATGCCGTACAAGGAATTCGTCCTGAGGATGTACCAGGAAGACCCCGAAACAGCGAAGTCGCTGTTCGGTGAGCAACCCTTCGAACTCAAGGACATCATCCATAACGTCATCCTCAACCCCGAACTCACCGACCAGTTCCGCAACTTCCCCTCCGACACCGTCTATGTCACAGTCGATAAGGAGGCAGTGCGCAAGAGTGGCATGATGATTCCCGACAGCATCCCCGACAGAATGGTCATCGACCTTACTGGCACAAGGTCAGTGTATAAAAACCTGATGATGGTGCTGGAGATGATTTCCCAGACCAACTTCAGCCGTCCGCTCTACATGGCGACCACCGTAGGCTCAAGCAACTACGGACATCTCTTCCGCAATTTCATCCAAGAGGGTCTGGCATACAGAATCACACCATTCACCTTCGATGAAAACGCTCCGTCGAGTACCATCGTGGATGCCGACAAGATGTTCGACAACATGGTCAACAAGTACCATTATGGCAACATGAGCCAGGAGGGTCTGTATGTGGATGAGACTGTGATGCGTATGTGCCTGACCCATCGCCGCTGGTTCTCCCTGCTCATCAACACGCTGGTGGAACAAGGAGACGTGAAACGCGCCCGTATCGCACTGGAGAAGGTGAGCAAGGAACTGCCCGACTACAATGTGCCCCACACACTGGCTGGAGGTTCGCTCGACCTTGGCAAGGCTTCTCTGCTCTGCGGTATGGTGGACGAGGGTGAGAGCATCAACGACGCACTTGTCAAGACTTCACAGGAATATCTCAGGTACTACTATTCTCTCACTCCATCACGTTTTGCCGGTGCGTCGCAAGACGCCATGAACTGCCTCTACACGATCGAGCAGATTCGCAAGACATACGAGACGTTGGCTGAAGCAGGCGTGGATGCCTCTGGTAATCCTTACACCGAGAAGCAAATCGCTTCGTTCTCGAAAAAAGCAAGCGACTACGACACTTTGGTGCAATCCCTCTTCCAGAGTTATCAAGTACGAACAGGGTCAGACTATTAGACCTTCATCCCTCATTTCGGAGAGCATACAGGAAACTGTACGATTCCGGAATCAAGGAGAAACCATCATTACGACGACGATATGCTGATTGAACAGCCCTCAATGTTCCTGCGTTGGTTGTATCCAAGTGCGATTTGGCGTATGGATCCGTCAGAAAAGGCAGTCTATCTGACCTTCGACGACGGTCCCATACCCGAAGCGACGCCGTGGATACTCGACACCCTCGACCATTACGGAGTGAAAGCCACCTTCTTCATGGTGGGCGACAACGTGAGGAAATATCCGGAATTGTATGAGGATATCAAGAGGCGAGGGCATCGGCTCGGCAACCACACCTACAACCATATCGGCGGACTGAGATGGAGAAGTTCCAAGTACCTTTGGAACGCAAACAAAGCCTACCACATCATTGGCTCCGACCTTTTCCGTCCGCCCCATGGATGGATGAAACCATCTCAGTACCTCAGGCTGAGAAACCACTATGTGATTGTGATGTGGGATGTGGTGACACGCGACTACAGTAATTTGCTCTCCGCAGATGATGTGTTCGAGAATGTGAAGAAATACTCTCGTCCAGGGTCTATCATTACCTTTCACGATTCGCTCAAGAGCATCGATAAACTGAAGACCGCGCTTCCCAAGTCGATAGAATGGCTCAGGGAACAAGGCTACGAGTTCAAGATTTTCCCTGAAGACCAGAAAAAGAGCCGCCACTTGAAATAGTGGCGGTTTTTTTTGAATAAAGGCTGGTTGACCTGCTATTATGGTAACAGGATTTTCAATTCACGATACATAACACATCTTTTATAATAAAAGAAAAGCCTCTTCATGGATTTTTTATTTATATTTGCAGTTGATTTGTGAGAAAACCAATCAAACAAGAATCACATTAAAAACTAACAGAATATGAAAAAAGCAAGGTATTTATTCCCGCAGGACTACATGGCAGACCCTGCGGCCAACGTGTTCAATGGAAAGGTATTCATTTATCCGTCCCACGACTGGGATTCAGGTGCCGCAGAGGATGACGATGGCGGTCACTTCGAAATGAAGGACTACCATGTGCTCTCGATTGAGGATGTGGAGAACGGTGAGACTACCGACCACGGTGTGATTCTCGCTCTCGAAGACATTCCATGGGCTGGTCGTCAGTTGTGGGACAACGACGTTGTCGAGAAAGACGGCAAGTACTACCTCATCTACTGCGCCAAGGACAAGACAGATGTCTTCCATCTCGGTGTGGCTGTAGCCGACAAACCCGAAGGACCGTTCAAGCCACAGGGTGACCCCATCCGCGGTTCTTACTCCATCGACCCTTGCGCTTTCAAGGACGACGACGGCAGCATCTATGTCTATTTCGGTGGCATCTGGGGTGGACAACTCCAACGCTATAAGAACAACAAGGCATTGCCCAACGAGCATCTGCCCGAGGGTGGTGAGGATGCCCTGCCATCGCGTGTGGCCAAGATGACAGACGACGTGTTGCAATTCGCGGAAGCTCCGCGGCCTGTGTTCGTGGTTGATGACAACGGTGAGCCTCTCAAGGCCAACAACCCCTACCGTTTCTTCGAGGCATCCTGGATGCACAAGTACCAGGGCAAGTACTACTTCACTTACTCCACTGGCGACACCCACTTCCTGTGCTATGCCATCGGCGACAACCCATACGGTCCATTCACTTTCAAGGGCGTGTTGCTCGACCCCGTTGTGGGTTGGACCACTCACCACTCTGTTTGCCAGTACAAAGGCAAGTGGTATCTCTTCCACCACGACTGTGTGCCATCTGATGGTGTGACATGGCTCAGAAGTCTCAAGGTGGCTGAACTTCACTACAACGAGGACGGAACAATTCAGAAAGTGATATCCGACTAATAGACACAGACTATGGCAACAAATACTGCACAGGAAGCCAAAGGCTTCTACAAACTCTCATGGGTACAGCGCATAGGTTTCGGTAGCGGTGACTTGGCCCAGAACCTGATTTTCCAGGTTATCTGCACTTACCTGCTGTTCTTCTACACCGATATCTACGGACTGTCGCCATCGGCTGTGGCCGTCATGTTCCTTGTGGGAAATGTGGCTAACGTGATTTGGGATCCCATCGTGGGCGCATTGATAGACAAGAGTAACCCTCGATTCGGTAAATACCGCTCTTATCTGCTCTATGTAGGTATTCCGCTTTCGGGATTCGCCATTCTGTGCTTCTACAATGGTTTCGCACCATCGCTGATTTACGCTTACGTGACCTATGTGTCCATGCAACTGCTCTACACGTTTATCAACGTGCCTTACGGAGCGTTGAACTCCTCACTGACCCGCGACACCAACGAGATCACCATCCTCACCTCC
>CACYEC010000085.1 GCA_902773225.1 uncultured Bacteroidales bacterium | reverse complement strand
CCAACTGTTGTTCTGATAGAACTTGGCAAAGGCGTCGTCATCAGCGACAAACAATGTCTTACTACCTGTCTTTGCCAAAACTTCCGCATAGTCCAAATCGTCAATTAGCTTGACGAAGTTTGTGTAATTGCCCTTCTCTGACAGGTAATTATAAATGCTCGAGTCCAACCAAGAAGGTGTGCTGTCGTCCAACTTGTAATCGTCTGAGCATGAATAGTTACCGACGCAGAGCGTGAGCACGCATGCGGCTTTCAGCCAACTGCGCATACATTTACTTAAGCGTCTGTTCATAACTTTTCAGATAATTATTGTTATTATTTATAGTTAGTTGCAAGTCTACTCTCTCTCCTGGCCTCACATAATGAATGATAAGCGGCGTAAGAAATAGTTTACAAAGGTCAACCGATAAGACAATGGTTTGTGGGATAGTTATTTAGTGTAAACACGAAAAAACTGACACTGGCAATAGCCTGTGCCTTTCGTTAAGTGATACATATCAATAGCATAATACCATCGTCTTCGAAATCTCCTCTTAACGGACAGCCTCTTGAAAAGGCAATCCATTTACAAATTGCAAACTTAATCTTTTTTTAACGCTATTTCAGCATCATGGAATCGTTTTAATGTTTCTATTAAGGTTTTTTAACAGATGCACCTGAGCTGCCATAGACCACTACGGCTCCTATTATCCCTAAGGTACCTAAAGTCCATAAAGTCCATTAAGCCCCTATATCATCCCATGAAAAACAATCATCAAATATCTTTTTATCCAAAATTGTTTGTCAGAATATTCGGAAATGTGTAATTTTGCATCAAAATTCAAGCACACAATTAAAGTAAGGTGAAAGATTGAGTGTTTTTTTTGACGAAAGAAGACAATAAGTATTTATATAGCAAAAAGAAATGAAAAAGTACAACTTTAATGCTGGACCATCGATTCTTCCACGCGAAGTCATTGAGGCTACAGCAGCGGCATGCCTGGAGTTCAACAACTCAGGATTGTCTTTGATGGAAATCAGCCACCGTGCAAAGGATTTCCAACCAGTAGTAGATGAGGCAGTAGCGCTCTTCAAGGAGTTGCTCGACATTCCACAAGGTTATTCCGTCATCTTCCTTGGTGGAGGTGCAAGCCTCGAATTCTGTATGGTACCTTACAACTTCCTCGAGAAGAAAGCCGCTTATCTCAACACTGGCGTCTGGGCCAAGAAGGCGATGAAGGAAGCGAAGTTGTTCGGTGAAGTGGTCGAAGTGGCTTCTTCCGCTGAGGCTACTTACACTTATATCCCTAAAGACTATACTGTGCCTGCTGACGCTGATTATTTCCACATCACTACAAATAACACCATCTATGGGACAGAAATACGCAAGGACCTCGATGCACCTGTACCTCTCATCGCCGACATGTCGTCCGATATCTTCTCTCGTCCTATTGACGTGAGCAAGTACAATTGCATCTATGGTGGTGCGCAGAAGAACCTATCCATGGCTGGTGTCACTTTCGTCATCGTGAAGGATGAGGCACTCGGCAAGGTGACACGCCAGATTCCCACTATGCTCGACTACCGCACACATGTGGAGAAGGGTAGTATGTTCAACACTCCTCCTGTGGTGCCTATTTATTGCGCATTGCAGAACCTCAAATGGATCAAGGCACAGGGTGGTGTCAAGGAAATGGAGAGAAGGGCATACGAGCGTGCAAAGATTGTATACGACGAAATCGACCGCAATAAATTCTTCCGTGGCACTGCCAACGAGGAGGACCGCTCTATTATGAATCTCTGCTTCGTCATGAAGGACGAGTACAAGGATCTCGAGGCCGACTTCCTCAAGTTCGCTACTGAGAAAGGTATGGTTGGTGTCAAGGGACACCGTTCTGTTGGTGGATTCCGTGCTTCATGCTACAACGCCATGACCATCGAAGGCGTCAAGGCACTCGTCGCTTGCATGCAGGAATTCGAAGCTAATCACTAACCAATGTTCAATGACAAAAATGAAAGTTTTAATAGCTACTGAGAAACCTTTCGCACCTGTGGCTGTGGAGGGTATTAAAAAAGAGATTGAGGCTGCGGGCTATGAACTCGCATTGCTCGAGAAATATACAGAGAAGCAGCAACTCTTGGAGGCCGTTGCTGATGCCAATGCCATCATCATCCGCAGTGATAAGATTGACAACGAGGTGTTCGACGCTGCCAAGCAACTCAAGATTGTTGTACGTGCAGGTGCAGGTTACGACAATGTGGACCTCGATGCCGCTACAGCTCATGGCGTAGTGGTGATGAACACACCTGGACAGAATGCCAACGCGGTGGCTGAACTCGTCTTCGGACTGCTCGTCTTCGCCGTGCGCAACTTCTACAACGGCAAGGCAGGAACAGAACTCATGGGCAAGACACTCGGCATTCTCGCTTTCGGTAACGTAGGACGTAATGTGGCTCGCATCGCCAAGGGATTCGGCATGAACGTACAGGCTTACGACGCCTATTGCCCCGCTGAAGTCATCGAGGCCGCCGGTGTGCATGCCGTTGCTAACCAAGAGGAACTGTTCGCCACCAGCGATGTGGTTTCACTCCATATTCCCGCAACAGCAGAGACCAAGCTGAGCATCAACAAGGCGCTTGTATCTACTATTAAGAAAGGTGGCATTCTCGTCAATACAGCTCGTAAGGAAGTCATCAACGAACCCGAACTGATTGAACTGCTTGCCGAGCGCACTGACCTCAAGTTCGTCACCGACATCAAACCCGATGCTGATGACAAATTCCAGCAGTTCGAGGGAAGATATTTCAGCACACCCAAGAAGATGGGCGCCCAGACTGCCGAGGCCAATATCAATGCCGGTATTGCCGCTGCCAAGCAGATTGTGGGATTCCTCAAAGAGGGTATCACGAAGTTCCAAGTCAACAAGTAATGAAGAATGACGGTCTCCTTGGGAGAGTCAATCAATAATAAGGGAATCCGAATTATGATGTTCGTAGTTCGGATTTTCTGTTTTTCTAACCGATAAACCAACTTATCAACTATGGCTATAGTAAAACCTTTCCGTGGGGTGCGACCACCACGCGAGTTAGTGGAAAAGATTGAAAGCCGACCCTACGACGTCCTCAACTCTGAAGAAGCACGCCAAGAGGCTGGCGACAATGAGATGTCGCTTTATCATATCATCAAACCCGAAATCGATTTTCCTGAGGGAACGAGTGAGTACGACCCAAGGGTGTACGAGAAGGCTAAAGAGAATTTCAAGAAATTCCAAGACAAGGGATGGCTGAAACAAGACGATAAGGAAAACTACTACATCTATGCTCAGACCATGAACGGCAAGACTCAGTACGGACTGGTCGTCGGTGCATACAGTGGAGACTATATGACTGGGGTCATCAAGAAACATGAACTCACCAGGCGCGACAAAGAGGAGGACAGAATGAAGCACGTCAGAATCAACGACGCAAACATCGAACCGGTCTTTTTCGCTTATCCCGACAACCCCATACTCAACAAACTCATTGCCCGATATGCCGGCACGGAACCGGAATACGACTTCATAGCGCCAATCGACGGATTCAGACACCAATTCTGGATTGTCAGCGACGAGGAAGACATCAAGACCATTACCGAGCAGTTCGCAAAAATGCCTAACCTGTATATCGCTGACGGACATCACCGCTCAGCAGCCGCCGCGCTGGTCGGAGCAGAGAAACAAAAGCAGAACCCCAACCATAGAGGCGATGAGGAATACAACTACTTCATGGCTGTCTGCTTCCCTGCAAGCCAACTCACCATTCTCGACTACAACAGAGTCGTGCGCGACCTCAACGGACACACTCCTGCTACACTTATCGACGCCCTCAAGGTGCATTTCTTCGTTGAGAGAAAAGGTAAGAAAGAATACCGACCACAGCAATTACATGAGTTCTCGCTCTATCTCGATGGGGTGTGGTATAGCCTCAAGGCTATGAACGACACCTACAACGACAACGATCCCATCGGGGTGCTCGATGTCTCTATCTCCTCTAAGTATATACTCGATGAAATTCTCGGTATCAAAGACTTACGCTCTGATAAGCGGATTGACTTTGTCGGTGGATTAAGAGGTCTGGGCGAACTCAAACGACGCGTCGATAGCGGAGAAATGAAACTCGCACTGGCGCTCTATCCCGTCAGCATGAAGCAAATCATGGACATCGCCGACTCCGGAAACATCATGCCGCCTAAGGCCACTTGGTTCGAACCAAAACTTAGGAGCGGACTTGTCATCCATAAACTCTCGTAACTTCCCCTTTAACTTCCCCTTTAACTTCCCCTTTAACTTCCTTTTTAACTCCCTTCTTCTCCCCATGCAGAAAAGACTTTTCATATCGATGTTACTCATGCTGACAATCGTTAGCATTCACGCACAAAACTATTACCAGCGCCCACGGCTCGTCGTAGGTATTGTTGTCGACCAAATGCGATGGGACTATCTCATCCGATATCAAGAAAGGTATTCACAAGGAGGGTTCCTCCGCATGATGAACGAAGGATACAATTGCAACCGGACACTCATCAACTACCTACCATCAGTCACGGCTGTGGGGCATACTGCTGTATATACAGGGTCTGTGCCTGCACTCACTGGCATCGTCTCCAACAGCATGTATTTGGATGGAGAGTATGTGGGGGCTGTGGCCGACCTCAATGTCAAACCCGTGGGAGTGGAGGGAGAGAAGTCGGCTTCACCGCATAACCTGCAAGTCACCACCGTCACTGATGAACTGCGCATCGCCACCAATTACCAGGCAAAGGTCATCGGTGTCTCACTGAAAGACAGGGGGGCCATTCTACCTGCAGGACATGCAGCCAATGCTGCATACTGGATGGATGTCAACTCTGGACGTTTCATTTCCAGCACATACTATATGCAGGAACTGCCTAAATGGGTGAAGGATTTCAATGCCAAAGGACTGACTGCACAATATCTCAAAAAAGGATGGACTTTCCTCTATGACGAGGACACCTACAAACAGAGCGCACCAAAGAACCCTGACATTGAGATGACTGTGGCTGCCGAGATTCGTACATCGCCTTACGGCAACACCATCGTGCTGGATTTCGCGAAAGAGGCGGTCGCTAAAGAGCAATTGGGACTGGACAATATCACCGACTTCCTCACTGTCAGCCTTTCGGCTACAGACCATATCGGACACAGGGTGGGACCCAATTCCTCCTATGTGGAAGACCTCTATCTTAGGCTCGACCAGGACTTGGCCACTTTCCTCTCATATCTCGATAGCCAAGTAGGGAAAGACAACTATGTCGTTTTCCTCACTGCCGACCATGGAGGTGCAAACAACATCGCTTTCCTCGACCAGCATAAAATTCCTACAGGATATCTCCTTGGCAATGTCCTCCGCGACGAACTCGATTCCATTGCCAGAAAGCATTTCCGGCTCAATCACAAAATCATCAAGGATGTTTATGTCAATCAAGTCTTCCTGCACGAGGAGAATATCAAGGAGTATGAAGTGGACAGGCAAGAAGTCATCGACTTGGTGTGTGAACATCTGATGGAGAACAAGAATGTGGCTTACGCTTTCGACCTCAAGAACATACCCGCATATCTGCCTGAGCCGCTCAAGTCGATGACTGCCAACGGCTACCATCCAAAACGTAGCGGACAGATTCAGATTATTCCCAATCCTCAGGTGTCCGACCCTTACAACTACGACAATCCGAGGATGGGTACCGCTCATTGTGTTTGGAACCCCTATGACTGTCATGTCCCACTCCTTTTCTATGGGGCTGGCATCCCCAAGGGATGGGACGACCACACCTATCATATCACCGATATCGCTCCCACTGTGGCGGCTATCCTTAATATCCAGCAACCCAGCGGATGTGTGGGACACGTCATCACACCCGTCCTTGCACCGCGCAATCGGTGATGAATGCCCTCCTCGTTCTGCTTATCGTTAATTTTTTCTAATCCCGGCGGTATTGTTTCTTTTTCTGAGATATAAATACTAATTTTGTGGTTGGAAAACAGAAGTACATATCGCGACATGAAGAAACTATTTGCAATACTGGCTGTCATGATGTTGCCTATGCTCGTGACTGCACAAGAGACTACAGACTCCCTTTTCAAGGGAAAGTTCAAAAACGCTGAACTCAATATCCAGTGCCAACTCAACCTCTATGAAGAAGTCATCGAAGTGCCTGGTCTCGAACTTGAGACTTGCTACGGATTCCTCCAGGGCCAAATCAACGGTTGCTGGATGATTCTCAAGGTCAAGGAAATACAAGGGGATGCCGCAGTGGTCAGGGTCGTGTCGGAAAAAGGCTCCGATGCGCAGGACCTCAAACTCAAAGTCACCGAACAGGGACTTGAAATCCAACAGACAGAAGGCTATATCAAGGGAATACAAGGAAGAAAATACGTCAAACTGCCTAAGTCATTGTTACTTAACAAGCAATAACATCTGATGGATAACCAAATGCTGGAGGATTTCAACCCCGGACAAAAGGCTGCCGTGGAATACTGTGACGGACCTTCGCTCGTGATTGCGGGTGCGGGTTCGGGAAAAACGCGCGTCCTTACCTATAAGGTCGCATACCTCATCAAGGAACTCGACTACAAGCCTTGGTCCATCCTCGCGCTCACTTTCACCAACAAGGCTGCAAATGAAATGAAATCACGTATCGCGGCGCAAGTGGGTAACGAGGTGGCGAGATATGTGTGGATGGGAACGTTCCACTCTATCTTCCTGCGCATATTGAGGGCCGAACACGAGGCCATCGGATTCGGCAACAACTTCACGGTATATGATGCCGCTGACAGCAAGTCGCTCGTCAAGGCCATCATCAAGGAAATGCAACTCGACGACAAACTCTACAAGCCTGGAGAGGTGCTCAACCGCATATCCAACGCCAAAAACCAACTCGTCGATGCCAAAGCCTACAGGGACAATCCTGCCAACCTGCATACCGATACACGCGAAAGAGTGCCCAAGTTCTCCGACATCTTCCTCAGGTATGAGGAACGATGCCAAAGTGCGCAGGCCATGGACTTCGACGACATACTGCTTTACACCCACAAACTCTTCGACCAGCATCCCGACGTACTTGAACGCTATGAACAACGGTTCAAGTACATCCTCGTCGATGAGTACCAGGACACCAACTTCGCACAGCACCGCATCGTCTGGCAGCTCTCTTCGAAACACCAGCACGTCTGTGTGGTTGGCGACGACGCGCAGAGCATATACTCTTTCCGAGGCGCCAACATCGACAACATCCTCACGTTCCAGAATCTGTATTGCGATGTCAGGCTCTTCAAACTGGAGCAGAACTACAGGTCCACACAGAATATAGTCAATGCTGCCAACAGCCTCATCGCCAAGAACAGCCGACAAATCCATAAGGAGGTGTTCTCCGACAAGGAAGCTGGCGACAAACTTCATCTTTTTGAAGCCTATTCCGACAAGCAGGAAGGGGAAATCGTGGTGAAGAGCATCAAGGACATCATGAGAAAGGAGAAATGCACCTACGCGGACTTCGCCATACTTTACCGCACGAACGCACAAAGCCGAATATTCGAGGACGAACTCCGCCAAAACAACCTCCCTTACAAAATTTTCGGAGGTCTCTCGTTTTACCAGCGCAAGGAAATCAAGGACATCATCGCTTACTTCCGTCTTGCGGTCAACCCTAACGACGAGGAAGCGCTCAAGCGTGTCATCAACTATCCAGCGAGAGGCATCGGTAACACCACTCTGACCAAGATTGTCGAGACGGCCAACAGGAACAGGGCAAGCCTTTGGGATGTGCTCCTCCATCCTGAAAAACTCGGACTGGCTGTTAGCGCGGCGACTTTGAACAAACTGGTGAAGTTCAAGGATATGATTCTGCGTTTCCAACTTCTGGCCACCAACGAAACAGCCGACAAGGCCGGTGTGGCGATTGTCAAGGAATGTGGCATCATCACCGACATCTACCAAGACAATTCTGTGGAGAACCTCAGCCGCCAGGAGAATGTCAACGAATTGGTCAACGGACTCGACGACTTCGTCCAGAGCCGACAAGAGGAAGACAATCACAATGTCTCGCTCAGCGACTATCTCTCCGAAGTGTCCCTCCTCTCGGATGTGGATACCGACAAGGGCGACTCCGAGGAGAAGGTCACACTCATGACCGTTCACTCTGCCAAAGGACTGGAATTCAATACTGTATTTGTCGTCGGATTGGAGGAGAACCTCTTTCCCAGTCAGATGGGTTCTGGTTCTCTGCGTGAGATGGAGGAGGAACGACGCCTTTTCTATGTGGCCATCACGCGAGCCAAGACCCACTGCTTCCTCACTTACGCCAAAAGCCGTTATCGCTACGGGAAGATGGAGTTTGGCAACCCCAGCCGTTTCCTACGCGACATCGACCGAAGTTACATCGACCGCAATATGGGAAAGACCAGCGAGAGAACGACACCCAACAGGGATGTGGAACTCCCATGGGCAAGAAGGCGCTTTATGGAAGCGTTATTCGGATCAAACACTGCCCCTTTTGTCACAACTCCCCAACATCCCACGAATCCTGCTCCATCCAAGCCATCAAACAGGCAATCTGCTTTCTCTGGTAAACCAAGTGTGCCTCATCCCTCTGGTTCTTCTAATGTTCCTGATTCCCACGCTTCTTCTGCCCCCCAATCCTCCCAACCTGATCTCCAATGTGGCACGCGCATCCGTCACGACCGTTTCGGACTTGGAAACATTATCGCCGTCAGTGGTTCGGGCGACGGTATGAAGGTGACAGTGCAGTTCGACAATGCGGGGCAGAAGGTGTTGCTCGTCAAGTACGCCCGCCTCACCATCGTCGGCTAACTCTCCAATTCGGAATAAAAGATGGAGTAGGGCATCAAAAAGATTAATTTTCCAATTCGGGATAATAAAAAAAATGAGAATTAGCATAATTCTTTATCGTATCGTCCAGCACGTAAGTGCTTAACT